>NZ_JBHXJK010000193.1:0-12398 GCF_042723255.1 Amycolatopsis thailandensis | reverse complement strand
GAGACGACCGGCAACCCACCCTGCCCACCACCCCACCACAAGATCAACAAGCCCCACCAAGATCACCTAACAAACACACCGGTGGATCCAGGTTGGCGGTCTCGCAACGAGTGTCCGGCAGCGGATGTCCTAGGGTCGGTCGCATGTTTTCGATCGCGCAGAGGACGGCGGTTCGGGACGCTCTTCTGGGGTGGGCGCGCGATGACGCCGAGGTGAGCGCTGCGGCATTGGTCGGCTCCGCGGCGAAAGGCCGTGAGGACGCTTGGTCGGATATCGACCTGGCGCTGCGTATCGCGCCCGCGGTGGAGCCGGACGAGGTCAGTGCTCGCCAGAGGCGTCCTCTATCGGGTCTTTCTTTTGGCCAGCTCGTTGCAGATCGATGTTTCGTTCTGGCCAAATGATCAGTTCCGGGCGATCGAGCCTTGGCTGTACGGGTTGCACGCGCGCTCCGCGATCGCACGGGGTCGTCGATGGCAGGCCTTGATGATGCTCGACGGCGTGCGCGATCAGACCATCGCGCTGGCCTGCGTCCGTCATGGTCTCAATCCGCATCATGGCCGGGATACCGACAAGCTCCCGTCCGAGCTGCTCGACGAGCTCATGCGGGCGCGCGCGAGCACGACGGACGATCACGAACTGCGCCGGGCGAACAAGATGTCGGTCGAGGCGCTCGTGCGGGAGATCGCCCGTCATGACGAGGCACTCGCGCAGCGCCTCGCGAGGCCGGCCGAGGCCCTCGCTCTCTGACACGGTCGGTACCTGCGTAACCCGAGCAGCACGACCTCCGTCCGGAGATGCTGCCATTCTGAGCCGTTGCCGAAATACGGCGATGAGCGCTCCTGGGTCCCGATAAATCGGCTGCGGCCGCCTCAGCGGCCAGGCACCATGGCCACATGCCGGATCTTCATTGGGACGAGGTCAAGTGCTTCTTCGACCCTGATTTGATGGGCACGCTTCCCGACGTGCTCGTCCCGAACGCCTCGACAGAGGACTGGCAGGCGGTATTCGATCTGGTCGAGGCGCGTGGTTGGCAGTGGGAGTTCCGTCAGGCCGACGAGAGCCTGCCTTTGCCTCCGGCGGCTGAAGCACTCGCTCACCTGGAGGAGGGCGAAGTAGGGGAGTTCCATGTCTTCCCGGTTCCGGAGATGCTCGTGATCTTCCGTCTCATGTCTGCCGAGGAGATCGACTTCGACGTCGACTTACGAGAGTTGCAGGGCCAGGCCGGCGTCGACAACCTCTGCGGCTTCCTCGCCGAGATCGGGCGAAAGCTGGGCAAGCCGGTTCTGATGCTGCCGGAAGGCGGAAGCCCAGCCCATCCGAATCTCGGGTTCGATCCAACGGTTGATCGAGTGGTGCTGCTGGCCGATCCACTTCGCTGAATCCACGCCGGCCGGATCAGAACCCGATCGGCAGCCCCGCGTAGTTCTCCGCCAGCCCCGCCCGGCCCGCCTCACTACGCGCCAGCCAGCGCAACTGCGAAAGCTGCAACTGCCGGTCGAACGGATCGCCCGACTGGTGCAGCATCGTCGTCATCCACCATGAGAAGTGCGTGCACCGCCAAACCCGGCGCAGCGCGGTGTCGGAGTAGGCGTCGGCGAGCGTGGAGTCCTTGTCCCGCAGCAAAGCGGCCAGCGCGGGAGCGAGGAGGGCGACGTCGGCCACGGCGAGGTTGAGGCCCTTGGCGCCGGTGGGCGGCACGATATGGGCGGCGTCACCGGCGAGGAACAGGCGCCCGTGCCGCATGGGTTGCTGCACGAAACTGCGCATGGGCAGCACGCTCTTCTCGGTGATCGGCCCGGGCGTGAGCGTCCAGCCGTCCTGGCCGTGGCCGAGCCTGGTCGCGAGGGCTTCCCAGATCTGTTCGTCGGACCACGTGCCGATGTCGGTGCCGTTGGGCACCTGCAGATACAGCCTGCTGACGGTGGCCGAGCGCATCGAGTGCATGGCGAAACCGTCGGGATGCCAGGCGTAGATGAGCTCGTCGGTCGAAGGGGCGACGTCGGCGAGAACGCCGAGCCACGAATAGGGGTAAGTGCGTTCCCAAGTCTGCTTCGCGGCGTCGGGAATCGCGGTGCGGCAAGGCCCGAAGGAGCCATCGCAGCCGACGACGACGTCGGCGTCCAGCCGTTGCGGCGTGCCGTCCGGGCTGGTGAAAGTGACGTAGGGCTTGTCGGTCTCGAGGTCGTGCACGGCGGTGTCGGTGACCTCGTAGTGGATCTGCTGCCCGGCCGCCGCTCGCGCCTTGCCGAGATCCTTGGTCACCTCGGTCTGGCCGTACACGGTGACACTCCGCCCGACCAGGTCCACGAAGTCGAGATGGTGCCGTTCCTCCGGCCATTGCAGATGGATGCCGCGGTGCTCGTCGCCTTCGCGGTCGAGCCGGTCGGCGAGTCCCGCCGCACGCAGAAGGTCCACTGTGGACTGTTCGAGGATGCCTGCCCGGATCCGCGCCTCGACGTACTCGCGGGAGCGGGTTTCCACGATCACCGATTCGACTCCTGCCAGATCGAGCAGATGCGACAGGAGGAGTCCGGCCGGGCCGGCGCCGACGATGGCGACTGGGGTGCGCATGACCGGAGTCTGGTCGCGCCTAGGGCGAACTCCTAGCGCTCGCTTCCGCTCAGTGAAACTCGCAGGCTCCGGCTGATCCCGGCGGCGGCCACCTGGAGCGCGGAGACCAGCCGCGCCCGGCCACGGCTCAGATCCGGAACGACCAGCCCGAGCGCCGCGACGACGTCACCGTCGGGGGACGCCCGGATCGGAACGGCGACCGAACAGGCGCCTTGGCTCATTTCCTCGACGGTCTGCGCGTAACCCTCCCGCCGGACCCGTTTCAACTGCTCGCGCAGCCGCCCGGGCTGCGTGACGGTGTACGGCGTGACGCGGGTCAGCGAGGCCAGCACCTGCCGCTGGACGTCCTCCGGAGCCCAGGCCAGCAGAACCTTCCCGACGCCGGTGGCGTGCAGCGGAAGCCGGCCGCCGATCCGGCTGACCACCGGCACGGACGCGTTCCCGGAGAGCCGGTCCAGGTAGAGCACCTGGCCACCGTCCCGCTCCCCGAGATGCACCGTGGCACCGGTCGCGCCGTAGAGATCCTGGAGGAAGGGTGCGGCGACCTGCCGCAGTTCGAACTGGACGGGGGCGAGCAGGCCGAGATCCCAGAGCCGCCTGCCGATGGCGTAGCGGTCCTCGCGTCGCTCCAGGGCGCCCAGGCCCACGAGTTCGCGCGCGAGCCGGTGCGCGGTGGGCAGCGGCAGATCGGCCCGGCTCGCCAGTTCGGTCAGCGACAGCTCGCGGTGGTCGACGTCGAAGGCGCCGAGCAGCGCGAACGCCCGTGAGACGACGCCGGCGCCGGGGGTGGACAGGTTGCCGGGCATGCGCCCAGCTTCTCACTGAGTGGAAGTCAGGGCGAGTCCGAGCCACAGTCCGGCGACGGCGAACACGATGGACGCCGGCACGGTGAGCAGCCCGAGCCGGGTGAACTCGCCAAGATCGGGCCGAGTGTCGTGCCGGTGCAGGATCCGCCGCCACAGCAGCGTGGCCAGCGACCCGACGTAGGTGAGGTTCGGCCCGAGGTTGACCCCGATGAGCACGGCCAGCACCACGGGTGTCCCGCCCGCGGTGGCCAGCGGCAGCAGGACGAGCACCGCGGGCAGGTTGTTGATCAGGTTGGCGAGCACGGCCGCCACCGCGGCGGCGCCGAGCAGGGCGAGGAACGAGCTGGACGTCGGCACCAGGTGGCTGAGCGCCTCGTCCAGGCCGTTGTCGACGACGGCGCGGACCACGATCGCCAGCGCGAGGACGAAGGCGAGGAACGGGATGCTCGCCGACTTGACGATCGCGGCGGGGGAGGTCCGGCGCTGCGCGAGGGCACGGCAGGCCAGGACGGCGGCCCCGGCGAACGCGGCCCACGCGGGACTGACGTCCAGCAGCGACGTGACCACGAACCCGGCCAGCGTCAGGCCGAGCACGACCAGGACGAACGCCGGGACCTTCCCGGCCGGGACCGTCTTCCCGCCGCGGGGCCGGGCCGCCAGGTCGGCGGCGAAGAACCGGCGGAACACCAGGTACTCGGTGAGCACCGCTGCCAGCCACGGCAAGGTCATCAGCGCGGTGAACCGGAGGAACGAGATCCCGGTCGCGGCCACGGCGAGCAGGTTGGTCAGATTGGACACCGGCAGGAGCAACGACGCCGAGTTCGCCAGATGTGTGCAGGCGTAGGCGTGCGGTTTGGCCCGCGCGCCCATCCGCGCGGCGGTGGCGAACACGACCGGGGTGAGCAGGACGACGGTGGCGTCCAGGCTGAGCACCACGGTGACCGCCGCGGCGACGGCGAACACCGCCGGCAGCAGCCGTCGCGGCTTGCCCCGGCTGAACCGGGCCATGAGCGTCCCGGCCGCCTGGAACAGCCCCTCGTCGTCGCACAGCTTGGCCAGCACGAGCACCGCGGCGAGGAAGCCGACGACCGGGGCGAGCCTGGCCACCTCGTCGAGGGCGTCGGAGAACGAGATCGCCCCGGCCGCCAGCACGATCCCGGCGGCGGGGACGGCGGCGACCGCTTCCGGCAGACCGCGTGGCCGGATCACCGCGAAGGCCAGGACGATCAGCAAGAGCGCGATGGACACCATCTCGCCGGGAATGCCCGTCAGGGGAATCCTCCTCCGTGTGAAGCCGACTTCGGCAATCTAAGCTGGGTCTGGTGCGTGAGACGAACTGGGCGGGCAATCGGACCTTCACCGCGGAGCGGATCCTGCGGCCGCGCACGATCGAACAGGTGCGGGAAGCCGTCGCCGGAGCGACCGCGGTCAAGGCGCTCGGCAGCAGGCATTGCTTCAACGACATCGCGGACTGTCCCGGCGGTGTCCAGCTCGACCTGTCCGTGCTGGACGTCGAGGCCGAACTCGACGTCGACGCCGCGACGGTCACGGTGCCGGCGTCCGCGCGGTACGGCGACGTCGCCGTCCAGGTGCACGAGGCCGGGTTCGCGCTGGCCAACCTCGCGTCGCTGCCTCATTGCACGGTGGCGGGCACCGTCGCGACGGCGACGCACGGCTCCGGGCGACGGCGTGGTCGTCGGTCTCGGCGCCTTGGGCGTGGTGACCCGGCTGACCCTCGACCTGGTGCCGTCCTTCGAACTCCGCCAGGACGTCTTCGACGGCCTGTCCTGGGAGTCGGCGTACGAGCGTTTCGAGGAGATCCAGGACGCCGGCTACAGCGTCAGCATGTTCACGAACTGGGCCCGCGACACGATCGACCAGGTCTGGGTCAAGGGTTCAGGACTGCCCGGTGCTGAATTCTTCGGCGCGAAGGCGGCGGACGCGCCCCGGCATCCGGCGCACGCGGCGGGGATCCGGGCGGACAACTGCACCCGCCAGCTCGGGGTCCCGGGGCCGTGGCACGAACGGATCCCGCATTTCCGTCTGGACTTCACGCCCAGCGTCGGGAACGAACTCCAGACCGAGTACTTCGTGCCCATGAAACACGCCGTCGAGGCTATGGAGGCCCTCCGTGGCATCGGGCACCGGCTCGCGCCCGTCCTGCTCGTCTCGGAGATCCGCACGGTCGCTGGGGACGACCTGTGGCTGAGCCCGTTCCACGGCGGCGACCGGCTCGCGCTCCACTTCACCTGGCGGCCCGAGGAGGACGCGGTCCGCGCGCTGCTGCCGGTCATGGAGGAACGCTTGGCGCCCTTCGGGGTCCGCCCGCATTGGGGGAAGCTCTTCCACCACGCCGCGGACTACCCGAGACTGGCCGATTTCCGGGCGCTGGCAGGCGAACTGGACCCGCACGGCAAGTTCCGGAGCCCGTTCGTGCGGCGGCACGTCTTCGGGGAGCGCTAGTCCGACTGCGACCAGGCGGCGACAGGCAGTGAGAGATACACGCCGACGTCGTCGATCCCCGTCGCCGATTCGATGCTCGTGCGCAGCAGGTCCACCCGTTCCTGGCGGTTGTCCGCCCGGCTGGGGAACCACTTCGACCGGACCTCGACCAGCAGGTCCAGCCCGAAGCGGTCGAACGGTCCCGGCTGCCGGAAGCGCAGTTCGACGTCGCCCGGCTGAAGGTCTCCGTCGTAGGGCTCCTCGGGGCATTCCACCGCGACGGACACGAGATGCGGCAGCACCGAGCCCAGCTCGCGCAGCTTGGCTTCGGAAAGTTCGGGGGAGTAGGTGATTTCCACGAGAGGCACGACACCAGCCTAGGGCAGGCGCGAACTGCTATCGTGGCGGTAGTTGCTTGCTCGCACGGGAAGATCCCCGGCTGCTGCACTGGGGCCGCACGTTTCTCCCGAGGAGCTTCCATGTCTCTTCCCCTTGCCCGTCGTATGGACGGCGTCACCAGTTCTCCCGTGCGCGACCTGCTCGCGCTCACCGCCCGCCCGGGCGTGATCTCCTTCGCCGGTGGCATGCCCGCGCCGGAACTGTTCGATGTGGACGGCCTCCGCGCCGCTTTCGATTGCGCGCTCGACGGCGAGCCCGGCCGCCGCGCACTCCAATACTCGCCCACCGAAGGGAATCCGCGGCTGCGTGAGCTGCTCGCCGAACGACTGTCCGATCGCGGGCTCCCGACCACTGTGGACGATCTGCTGGTCACCACGGGGTCGCAGCAGGGCTTGCAGTTGCTGAGCACCGCGTTGCTCGACCCCGGTGCCACCGTGCTGGTGGAGGAACCGGTGTACCTGTCCGCGTTGCAGTGCTTCCAGCTCGCCGAGGCGCGGATCGTGCCCGTCCCCGGTGACTCGGAAGGGATCGACCCGGCGGCGCTGGACGAGATCGCGGCCAGGGAACGACCCGCCCTGCTGTACCTCGTCCCGACGTTCTCGAATCCGTCCGGCCGCACGATCGGTCCCGATCGGCGCCGCGCGCTCGCGGAAGTGATCGCGCGCCACGGGTTCTGGCTCGTCGAGGACGATCCGTACCACGAGCTGCGGTATCGCGGCGAGCCCGAAGAGCCGATGTCGGCCCGTCCGGAACTCGCCGGCCGCGCCGTCTATCTCGGCAGCTTCTCGAAGGTGATCGCCCCGGGGATGCGGCTGGGCTGGCTCCGCGCGCCGAGCGAACTCCTACGCCGCGTCGCGATCCTCAAGCAGGCGACCGATCTGCACACCTCGACGGTCGACCAGGCGGCCGCGGCCGAGTACCTGGCCGCCGCGGATCTCGACGCGCACGTGCGGACACTGCGCGCGACCTACAGCGCGCGCCGGGACGCGATGCTGGCCGAGTTGCCCGCGATCACACCACCCGGGACGACGTGGACCGACCCGGACGGCGGGATGTTCGTCTGGGTCACCCTTCCCGGCGGCGCGGACACGGATCTGCTGCTTCCCGAGGCGTTGCGCCATGACGTCGCCTTCGTGCCCGGCTCGGCGTTCCTGGTGGGGGAGCCGGACCGTTCGGCGTTGCGGCTGTCGTTCGCCACGCACGCGCCGGAGACGATCGCGGAGGGGCTGCGGCGGCTGGGCAAGGCCCTGTCCGCGGCGATCTAGTCCGCCTGCGGGCGTCGCGGGGACCCTTCGGCCGCGCGGAAGGTGCGGCGGTAGCTGTCCGGCGGCACCCCGACGGTCCGGTTGAAATGCCGCCGCAAGGTGGCGGCCGTGCCCATCCCGGTGGCCTCCGCGACGAGGTCCACGCTGTCGTCCGTGCGCTCCAGGAGTTCCTGCGCGCGGCGGATGCGCTGATCGAGCAGCCAGCGCAGCGGGGTGGTCCCGGTCGCCGACCGGAAGTGCCGGGCCAGGTTGCGGGAACTCATGTTGGCGTGACGGGCGAGGTCCTCGACGGTCAGCGGCCGGTCCAGCCGCTCGGTGATCCAGGGGAGCAGCCCGCCGAGCGGATGGTCGTCCCGCTCGGGCACCGGGGCGGTGACGAACTGGGCCTGCCCGCCCGCGCGATGCGGCGGGACGACCAGGCGGCGGGCGACGGTGTTCGCGACCGCGGACCCGTGGTCCGAGCGGACCAGGTGCAGGCACAAATCCATCGCGGCCGCCTTGCCCGCCGAGGTGAGCACGCTGCCGTTGTCGACGTAGAGGACGTCCGGATCGACCTCCACCAGGGGGTGACGGGCGGCGAGGACGTCGGTGTGCGCCCAATGCGTCGTCGCGCGGCGGCCGTCGAGCAGACCGGCGGCCGCCAGCACGAACGCGCCCGTGCACAGCGACGCGACCCGCGCGCCCGCCTCGTGGGCGGCGCGGACGGCGTCGACGAGGTCGGCGGGCGGGGCGACGTCGATGTCGGCCCAGCCGGGGACGATGACCGTGTCGGCGCGGGCGAGCCCGCCGAGCCCGTGATCCGGTTCGAGGAGGAACCGGCCGACCTTCACCGGGGCCGGACCGCAGACGCTGAGTTCGTACCAGGGACCGAAGCCCGGCAAGGGAGTGCCGAAGACCTCCTGGGCGATGGCCAGTTCGAACTGGAGCATCCCGTCCGTGGCGGCGAGCGCGACCGTACTCATGTCCGAAAGTGTACGCATGATGGCGTTCCGGACACTGTCAGAGGAGCGATCGCGTCGCCAGGATGGTCCACAGTGGATCGGTCGAGGACAGGGAGAACCCCATGGGTACGTACGACGTCGCGGTGTTCGGGGCCTACGGGCACACCGGGCGGTTCGTGGTGGAGGAGTTACGCGAGCGGGGCTTCGGCGTACTGGCCGTGGGCCGCGACGAGGGCAAACTCCGCGCCCTGCCCTGGACGGACCTGGAGATCCGGCAGGCGTCGGTCGACGACCCGGCCTCGCTCGATCGCGCCTTCGAGGGCGCGCACGCGGTGATCAACGCCGCCGGTCCGTTCGCCGACACCGCCGCGCCGGTGATCGAAGCGGCGCTGCGGGCGGGCGTCCCGTATCTGGACGTGGCCGCGGAACTCGAAGCGAACATGGACACCTTCGCGCGGTTCGGCGACAAGGCGGCCGGCGCGACGGTGATCCCGGCGATGGCGTTCTTCGGCGGTCTGGGCGACCTGATGGTCACCGCCGCCCTGGGCGACTGGACGTCCGCCGACGAAGCGCACATCGCCTACGGGCTGAGCGGCTGGCATCCGACGGAAGGGACCCGCGCGGCGGGCAAGGTCTCGCGGGAGCGGCGGAACGGGAAGAGGATCCGCTTCTCCGGCGGCCGGATCGAGCACCGCGACGACGCGCTGCCGGAGTCGGACTGGGACTTCCCGGCGCCGCTGGGGACCCGCGCGGTGCTCGGCGAGTTCTCGATGGCCGACGTCGTCACCGTCCCGAGTCACCTCGCCATTCCCGAAGTGGTCACCTACATGACCACGAACGCGGCCCGCGAGGTGGTGACACCCGAGACACCGGCGCCGCCCGCCGACGGGCCGTCCGCGCAGACGTTCGTGGTCGACGTCGTCGTGCGGTCCGGTGGCGAGGAACGGCGGATCGTCGCACAGGGGCAGGACATCTACGCGATCACGGCGCCGCTGGTGGTGGAGGCGGTCCAGCGGGTGCTCGACGGGCGGACCAAGGCGACCGGGGTCGTCTCGGCGGGGGAGGTCTTCGACGCGGCCGGCTTCCTGGCGGCGCTGGCCCCGCGGGTGACCGTCACCGGGTGACCTCCGCCTGCCAGCCGGGGTGCGGCAGCCGTGCGGGCGGCGCCGCGCCGGGCCGGTACTCGAAGTGCCACCATTCGTTGTCGTAGATCCGGTAGAGCGCGAAGCGGGCGCCGTGATCCTCCAGCCACTGCGCGCCTTCGCGCGGCCGGACGTCCAGCGCGGTGCCCCGGACGTGCGCGGAATCCTTCGGTGGCAGGACGCGCTTTTCTCCCCGCTCGGTCTCGTCGAGGAAAAGGCGGAGCTGATCGGCGGCGTCACGATGCCCCGAGGTGACGCCGAGCAGCGTGCGGTGCCGCCAGAACGCCTCGGTCCTGGCGGCGGTGAACGCGGCCAGCGTCCCGCCGGTGAGCCCGGCGAGGTCCTCGGCCGGGAATCGCAGCGACAGCGCCCAGCCGCAGGCCAGCCGCCGGGCGTGGCCGGGAGACTTGAGCCACGCCGGGATCAGCAGCAGCACCGCGAGGACTCGGGTGACCATCGCGAAAACGGATTCCTTCATGCCGTCCACACTCGACGCCGCTTGTCCGAGGCCGATCGTGACGACGTGCGCGGACGCCGACGAAAATGTCACCGTTCCGCACGGATCACGCCGTGACACGACCATGACATTCCGTGGACGTTCCGCGGAAACGGGATGGGCACGATGGCGTGTCATGGACGAGCGGATCCCGTCCGGCGCTGCGATAGTCGTCGGCATGCCCAGAGTGCTGCTCATCGAGGACGACCAGGCCGTGCGTGACGGCCTGAGCATGGCGCTGGGCGGACGCGGCCACGCGGTCGACGCGGTGGCCACCGGCGAGGAAGGACTGGCCAGGCTCGCGTCGCGGCCGCCGGACATCGTCGTGCTGGACCTGATGCTGCCGGGACTGGACGGGTTCGAGGTCTGCCGCCGGATCCGGGCCGCGGGCGATCTGCCGATCATCATGCTCACCGCGCGCAACGAGGACATCGACGTCGTGGCGGGCCTCGCCGCGGGCGCCGACGACTACGTGGTCAAGCCCGCCAGGGCGCAGGTGCTGGAGGCACGGATCCGCGCGGTGCTGCGCCGCACCGGGCAGCCGGCGCCCGCGGCGCCCGCGCCCGCCGGGATCGAGCGTCACGGCGATCTCGGCATCGACCGTGCCGGGCTGACGGTGACCAAAGCGGACAGGCCGCTCGCCCTCGCCCCGACCGAACTGCGGCTGCTGCTGGAACTCACGCAGGTCCCGGGGCGGGTGCTCAGTCGCCAGTACCTGCTGGAAAGTGTCTGGGAGCACGGCTATTTCGGTGACTCCCGGGTCGTCGACGCCTGTGTGCAGCGGCTGCGCGCGAAGATCGAGGACGACTCGTCCGCGCCGGTGTACGTCCAGACGGTCCGCGGGTTCGGCTACCGGTTCGGGCCGCTGTGAAGCTCGGTGGCCTGCGCAACCGGCTGCTGCTGGCGTTCAGCCTGCTGGTGGTGATCACCGCGGCGACGGTCGCCGGCGTCAACTACGCCCAGTCCCGCACCGTGATCCTCCAGCAGGCGCAGGACGCCACCGCCCGGGTCCTGGTCGACAAGGCCACCGCGCTGTACCCGCTCGGACCGCTGCCGCCGGGCGACGGGACACTGGATCGGATCAGCGGCGAACTGTCCGATCGCGACTTGAGTTCCCTGGTCCTGTACGAGGACCAGACGAGCGGGAACACGCAGCTCCGATCGCTGATCTCGCCCGAACTCCGCGAGCGGGTGCGGTCGGGAATCGTGGCCTGGCAACGGGTCGACTCCGATGGCACACCGATGCTGGTGGTGGGCACCAGGTTCACCGTGCAGCTTCCGGGTGGGCAGCAGCGGGCTTCGGGTATCGAGGCCTACATCGCCCGCGACATGACCCCGGAGGCGCGGAGCATCGACGAACTCGCCACCCGGGCCTGGCTGCTCGGCGGGCTGGCGCTCGTCTTCGCCATCGGACTGGCACTCCTGGCCGCGCGCGGTGTCCTGCGGCCGGTCCGGGAACTGGGCGACGCGGCGCAGCGGCTGGGGGCGGGTGATCTGCGGGCCCGGGTCGAGGTCCGCGGGACGGACGAACTGGCCGGAGTGGCGCGGACGTTCAACGAGACGGCGGAAGCGCTGGAACGTCATGTCGGCGAGCTGAAACGGATGGAAGCCGACGCGCGGCGGTTCGTCGCCGACGTCTCGCACGAACTGCGTACCCCGCTGGCCGCGATGACGGCGGTCGCGGACGTGCTCGAACAGGAGGCGCCGCGGCTCTCGGGGGACGCCGGTCGCGCGGCGCGGATGACCATCGAAGAGACGCATCATCTGACCCGCCTGGTGAACGACCTCATCGAGGTGTCCCGGTTCGACGCCGGGGCCGCCGCCCTCGCCCCGGAAGAAGTCGACGTCGCCGAGGTGGTCACGGCGAGCCTGCGCATCCGCGGCTGGGCGGGCGAGGTGGAGGGAGAACTCCCCGCCGGGATCTTCGCCGTGCTGGATCCGCGGCGGCTGGACGTCATCGTGGCGAATCTGGTCGGGAACGCGTTGCGGCACGGGGAAAAGCCGGTCTCGCTCCGGCTTTCCGAAACGGGGGAGCGGATCACACTGGAGGTCGCCGATCACGGTCCCGGGCTGGCGCCCGAGGTGCTGCCGCACGTGTTCGACCGGTTCTACAAGGCGGATTCGGCCAGAGCGCGTTCCGGTGGCAGCGGGCTCGGGCTCGCGATCGCCCGGGAGAACGCCCTTCTGCACGGCGGCAGCCTGATCGCCGGGAACGGTGTAAAGGGCGGCGCGGTGTTCACACTGCGGCTGCCTCGTCAGGAGGTGTCGGCATGAGGAAGGTCTGGCTCGCGCTGCTCCTGACGGTTTCGGTGGTCGCCGGGTGCGGCGTCCGGCCC
>NZ_JBHXJK010000192.1:0-12474 GCF_042723255.1 Amycolatopsis thailandensis | reverse complement strand
GGGCGCCGCACCGGCCCCTCCCCACTCTGCGCCCCACCCCCGCCTGACGCGTTTCGCCCTCTGTATGCGGTAGTTCGAACCCGCAACTACCGCATCCAGAGGACGAAACGCGGGAAGTCAGGGGGTGCACTCCGCCGCGCGGTTCAGGAGCAGGGTGCGCTCGCGGTCGTTCCCGGTCATCTCCGCCGCGCGCTCGAACTCGGCGCGGGCCTCGTCGAGACGGCCGAGCTTCGCCAGGAAGTCGCCGCGCACGCTCGGCAGGAGGTGATACGACTTCAGCGCGGGCTCGGACGTCAGCTTGTCGACGACTTCGAGCCCCGCCTCCGGTCCGACGGCCATCGACAGCGCCACCGCGCGGTTCAGTTCGATCACCGGCGACGGGTTCAGCTTCCCGAGCCCCTCGTACAGGGCCGCGATGCGCCCCCAGTCGGTCTCCTCGCCCGTCCGCGCCCGCGCGTGGCAGGCGGCGATGGCGGCCTGCGCCGCGTAGACGCCGAAAGCGCCGCCGGTCAGCGACTCGGCGAGTTCCAGGGCGGCGAGACCGCGGCCGATGAGGAGCCGGTTCCACTTGGCCCGGTCCTGGTCCATCAGCAGCACGGGTTCGCCGTTGGGCCCGACGCGCGCGGCGGACCTCGACGCCTGGATCTCCATCAGCGCGACGAGCCCGTGCACCTCGGGTTCCTTCGGCATGAGCCCGGCCAGGATCCGGCCGAGCCGCAGCGCCTCTTCGCACAGCCCCGGGCGCATCCAATCCTCGCCCGCCGTCGCCGAGTACCCCTCGTTGAAGATCAGGTAGATGACTTCGAGCACCGAAGACAGGCGCGCGACCCTGTCCGTGCCCTCCGGGACCTCGAACGGCACCTTGGCGTCGCCGAGCGTCTTCTTCGCCCGGACGATCCGCTGCGCGATGGCGGTTTCCTTGGCGAGGAACGCCCGCGCGATCTCGTGCGTCTGCAACCCGCCGATCATCTTCAGTGTCAGCGCCACCCTGGCCTCGGTCGAAAGCACCGGGTGGCAGGCGGTGAACACCAGCCTCAGCAGATCGTCCTCGATGTGGTCGTCGAGGCCCGCGGTGAAGTCGGGTTCCTCCTCGGTCTCCTGCTCGCGGCCGATCTCGCCGAGCTTCTTCTCGTAGCGCTCGTTGCGCCGGAAGGTGTCGACCGCCCGGCGTTTGGCCGTGGTCATGAGCCAGGCGCCCGGATTCCTCGGGACGCCCGACTCAGGCCACTGTTCGAGCGCGGCGACCAGCGCGTCCTGCGCCAGCTCCTCCGCGAGTCCGACATCGCGCGTCATCCGCGCGAGGCCGGCGATGAGGCGGGCCGATTCGATCCGCCACACCGCGTCGATCGCCGAACGGGGGTCTGCTGTAGCCGTCACGCCGACCAATCAACATCGTCGGCGCGACGTTGGCAACTACTGGTTCGCCTCGGCCTGCTCCCGCAGCTTCTGCTCGTGCTCGACGATCTCGGGGGTGGCGTTGGAGAAGTCCTCCATCTCGAACACGCGGCGGATCTCGACCTCACCCTCGCGGAACGGGGCTCGCTTCATCCACTCGACGACCTCGGCCCGGTCCTTGACCTGCAGGATCCAGAAGCCCGCGATGAGCTCCTTGCTCTCGGCGAACGGGCCGTCGACGATCCTGGCCTCGGTGTCGCCGGAGTACTGGATGCGGAAACCCTCGGAGCTGGGGTGCAGTCCTTCACCCGCGAGCATGACGCCGGCCTTCACCAGTTCCTCGTTGAACTTGCCCATCTCCTGAAGCTCTTCGGCGCTCGGCTGCGCGCCGGCCACGTCGGTCTTCTCGTCGCTCTTCACGATGACCATGAACCGCATCTCGAGTCTCCGTTCCCGGCGGGGCTCGTCCCTGCCACATCTACGCGTCGAACGGGCTCCCCCGGATTCGACACGGCCCCAGAACTTTTTTCCGGGGATATTCGAGCAGCCGGAAAACCCCAGGTCAACCACCCATGGAACAATCTTCAACCGTGTCCGCCCTCCCCGAAACCCTCCGCGCAGCCCTCGACGAGGAGCTGGGCAAGTACCCGCAGAACAGGCTGACCCAGTCCGTCGAGCGGCTCAGCACGCGCTACCGCGAGAACGCCCCCGCGAGCGCGCCCATCCTCTCTTCCGAAGCCGACATCGCGGCGTACGCGGGCTATCGGATGCCTGCCACCTACGCGGCCGTACACGCCGTTCTCGCCGAAGCCGCTCTCCGCGCGCCCGGGTTCGTTCCGCGTACGCAGATCGACATCGGCGGCGGCACCGGCGCCGCGATCTGGGCGGCGGCCGACGTGTGGCCGTCGCTGGAGGAGAGCACCGTCGTCGAGCAGGTCCCGGGCGCGATCGAGCTGGGACGGCGGCTCGCGGGCCACGCCGGTGAGGGCGCCGTCCGCGGCTCGACCTGGCGGCGCGGCCTGATCGACCCGGCGGGCCCAGCCCCGGACGCCGATCTGGTGACCCTCTCCTATGTCCTCGGCGAGCTGCCCGAAGCCCGCCGGGCCGACGTCGTCCACTGGCTGTCGGCGAAGGCCGGGATGCTGGTGCTGATCGAACCCGGCACCCCGGCGGGCTACGAACGGATCGTCGGCGCCCGGGATCGGCTCGTCGAACTCGGGCTCTCCTTGGTCGCGCCCTGCCCGCACGAAGGCGCCTGCCCGATCCCCCGCGGCAAGGACTGGTGCCATTTCTCCGCGCGCCTCCCGCGCACCGGCCTGCATCGCCAGCTGAAGGCGGGGACGCTCGGCTTCGAGGACGAGAAGTTCTCCTACGTCGTCGCCTCGCGCACGGCGCCGGAGCGGGCCGAGAGCCGAATCCTCCGGCATCCGGCCAAACGCAAGGGCATGGTCAGCCTGTCCCTGTGCACCGGATCCGGGCTCACCGAATCGATCGTCACCAAACGGCACGGCACGGCCTACCGCGCGGCCCGCGACGCCGAATGGGGCGACGCCTGGCCTTCCTAGTCCACAGTGGACTGACGGGCCCGCCGAGCGAGATTGCCGATGACGGTGAGCAGCGCGCCGAGCGCCGGATTGTCGTTGCCCCGCCGCCACATCAGTTCAAGTTCCACCGGACGGCTCTCGATCCCGTCCACCGGACGGAGCACGACCCCCTCGAATCGCAGCGCGGCGGCCGCGGCGGGCACCAGCGCGACACCGACGTCCGCCTTGACCAGCGCGAGCACGGTATGCGCCTGGCTGGCGTACTGCGTATAGTCCGGCAGCACCCGGGCCGTGCGGAAGGCCGCCACCAGCACGTCGTGGAAGTACCGGCATTCCGACGGCGAGTACATGATGAACGGCTCGCGGTCGAAGTCGCGGACGTCGGGATTCTTCTTGCGCCGCGCCAAAGGATGCGCCGACGGCAACGCCGCGAGCAGCGGCTCCCGCCACAGCGGCAGGGTCACGATGTCGCCACCGGCCACCGGCGGCCGGACCATGCCGAGGTCGATCCCGCCCGCCAGCAACTGCTCCACCTGCGCCGCGGTCACCATTTCCCGCAGTACCAGATCGATTCCCGGCACTTCGGTGTTCGCCGCGGCGAGGACGCGTTCGAGGTGCGAATACGCCGCCGTGGCGGTGAAACCGAGCGTGACGGCACCGACCTCGCCCTTCTTCGCCCGGCGGACGTACAGCGTCGCCTCTTGCGACGAACGCAGTATCTTCCTTGCCTCGGCGAGGAAGACCCGTCCGGCGGGGGTCAGCCGGACCGTGCGGTGCGTACGGTCGAACAGCTCGACGCCCAGTTCGCGCTCCAGCAACTGGATCCGCCTGCTCAACGGCGGTTGCGTCATCGAGAGCCGCTCGGCCGCCCGGCCGTAGTGCAGTTCCTCGGCCACCGCGACGAAACTCACCAGCTGTTCCAGGGAGAACACCCACTCAGTTTTAGGTATCGCCGGAGGGCGGACAAGCGCCGAAGCGGTATCGTTCAGCCCGGGATATCCATTGTGCGGTCAAGGATTCCGTTCGCCACGACGAGAATCTTGAGATTGTTGCTCCGCGCGTGGGCACGCAATACGCCGAACGCGTCGTCCACCGACACCAGCAGGCGTTCGGCCAGCACACCTTTCGCCTGCTCGATGATCACCCGGCTGTTCAACGCCGTTTGCAGTTGTGCTGTGACGATTTCCTGACGCTGCAACAAACGATGGTGCAGGATGCCGATCGTGGCGACGTCGGCGAGGGCCTGCCCCAGCCGCAATCCGTCGTCGTCGAGCAGCGCGGGGCGAGTGCCGAACAGGTTCAGCGCGCCGATCACTTCTTCCCGCAGCCGCATCGGCAAGGCGTACACGGAGCGGAATCCCGAGTCCTGCGCTTCCCGCGCGAACTTCGGCCATCTTCCGCGCGCACGCACCAGATCCGGACAGACCACCGGTTCGGCGTGGCGGTAGCAGTCCAGGCAGGGACCCTCGGAGTTCTGCAACTGGAACAATTCGAGCAGCCGGGTCTGCTCGTCGGACGCGGCGACCATGGTGAGGGTGCCGCGCGGGTCGGCGAGCAACAGCCCGGCGGTGCAGACGTCGAGCAGTTCCACACATCTGAACACGAGTTGATCGAGGAATTCGATGAGATCGAAATCGTCGACGAGGGTGTCCGCCAGCTGCACGAAGGTTTCCCGCAAGCCGGCTGCCTGGTCGGTCATCGTTCTTCTGTCTCCTTAGACATACGTCCCATCATGACTCGGGCCGGAACGTGAGGTGCCGCCTCACCACGTCGTCGGCGACCTCGCCGAGCTTCCGGCCGCAGGCGTAGGCGTAGGCACGCAAGCGGGCGAGCGCGTCCGCGAGCCCGACGTCGAGCTGGACCGACACCATGCCCGTGGCCTGATGCACCTGGGCACGATGTTCGGTGAATTCGAGATCGATCAGTTCGGCCAGTCCGGGCCTGCCGACGTCGACGTCCGCGACAGCGAGACCGATCGCCGCTTCGGCACAGACAAGAGCCTCCGCCTGGCCCTCCGTCGAAGGGAGCCCGGCGAGTTCGCGATAGCAGTCGACGACTCCGATCTTGATGGCGCCGGTCTGGATCGGCACCGCGATGATCGATTTCACGCCCCTGTCGATCGCTTCGGGGGTGAAAATGGGCCATCGACGTGACGCCTCCGCCCCGGTCACATCGGTGATGACGACGAGTACGCCCTCGCGCGTCACGTCCAGCGCGGGTCCTTCGCCCAAGGTGAACTGCAGGTCTTCCAATTCGCGGCTGCGGTCGTCGGTGGCGAAGACCGGCTCGGCCGCCCCGCTTCGGGTGACAAGAGTGAGCCCGACACCGGCGGCTTCGAGGACGTCACCGCAGATGACGCAGGCATGTTCCACTGTCACCACCGAATCGTCTTGCGCAGCGAGGAAGCGCAGCTTTTCCCAGACTCGAGTGGCGCGATCGGGCCTTTGGGACCTCATGGTGTGCCTCTCGGCGTTGTCCGGCATCGGACGAGATCGCCAGGGCCAAGGGCGAACAGCGTGGGCATGGCGTCCACACCACGGGCCATTATCTCACGTTTTCGTCTCTTTGCCGTGACGACAACGACTTCTTCGGCACCAACGCGGTAGCCCGAAGAGCTCAACGATGATCGCCGAAATGGCCCAGGCGCGCGCCGATGGTCCGTTCAGCCGGTTCCGGCACCCGGTTCCGCGCTTAGGGTGGGACCCGCGACCACTCGTCCTGGCCCTCGACGACGGCGCGCTCGTCGGCGAACTCTGGAGGGGCCATGTGCGTTCGCATTCTCGAAACCCGGGCCAAGCGGGAGAATCCTTTTCTCCGGCTGCTGGTCCGTATTCAGCTGAAGGCGTCCTGGCGCTGAGCGCAAGCCCGCAGCCTGCTGATCGCCCGGTGTTTGGTCACCCGCACGCGTGACGACGTCGTCCCGAGCGCCGCCGCGGTCTCGTTCGACGTCAGCTCGCCGACCACCCGCATTCCCAGCACTTCCCGGTGGGCCACCGGCAACATCCGCATCAGCCTGCCGAGCCGGACCCCGAGGTCGGTCCGCAGCGCGCGCTGCTCCGGCTCTTCCGCGGCCACCGCCGGGCGCTCGGGAAGCTCACCGGTCAGCACCTGCCTGCTCCGCGCCGCCTTCCGGAAGACGTCGGCGACCTTGTTCGCCGCGATGGCGCGCATGAGGAACAGGAAGGACCCGCCGCGCAGGCCGTAGCCGGGAACCGCGACGAAGACCGCGAGGCAGATCTCCTGCGCGACGTCCGCCGGTTCCAGGTAGGTCAGGTCATGGCCGCCGAGGCGGGCTTCGGTGTACTGCCGTGCCCACGGCACGAGTACCGCCATGAGGTCGTCCATGCCGTGCGGCGCGCCGTCCGCCGCCGTCTTGGCCAGATCGTCCCAGCAGGCAGGGGAAATCCACGTCTCACCGCCGCCGGTTCTTCGCACCGGAAACTCATCGCCGTCCATGCCCCGCTCCCCACGGATGAAAAACCCGGCCGCCGGGGTCCAGGACGGAACGCGCCCAACGGTAGTCGAGATATCCGGCCACCTCAATCACGAAGGTCCGCGACAAAGTGTCCTTACGGGCAAGAAACCGGACAGATTCCCACCAGTGGTCTGGACACGTTGTCACCCTGGACGTAACTTCCCGTCCTGGGACCCCTCGCCAAGGTCTCGCCCAGGCCGGGAACGCGCCCCCGGCCGACATCCGCAAGCACCGTCGCGGCGCGTTCGCGTTCCGCGGCGGGATTCCGCCGAGGAGTGAAACTGTGCGCATTCGCAGGAAGATCCGGCGCGTCTTGACCGCATTGGCGGTCACGCTCCCTTTGATCACCGGGGTTTCGGCGCTTTCGGCGCCCGCCGCGGTCGCCGCCGGTCCCGATCCGCTGCCGCTGACCGTCACCAACAATTCGAACCGCTCCGACGCGGTCCATCTCTACGTGCTCGGCACGAACCTCAACACCGGCAAGCTCGGCTACGTCAACGCCGGCGGCGCGTTCACCCCGTGGCCGCCGGGCGCGAACCCGCCGAGCCCCGCGCCGGACGTCGCGATCGCGGGCCCCGGCAACGGCGGTTCGACCACGCTGCGCATCCCGCGGATGCTCTCGGGCCGCGTCTACATGTCGTTCGGGCAGAAGATCAAGTTCTTCCTGACCCCGGACGGGCTCGTGCAGCCCGCGCCGTGGGCCGACGGTGACCCCAACCGGGACATCCTGTTCGACTGGAGCGAATTCACCTACGACAACGGCGGGCTGTTCATCAACAGCTCGCAGGTGGACATGTTCAGCGTGCCGCACGCCGTCGGGCTGACCAACGGCGCCGGCGCGAACAAGGAGGCCGGACGCCTCAAGCCGGGTGGCCGCGCGAACATCTTCAACGGCGTCAAGGGACAGTCGGGCTTCTCGAACCTGGTGTACAACAACCTTCGCGTGCTGGCGCCGGGCAAGGGGCTCGACACCGGCAAGTTCAGCGGGAACTACCTCGACGGTTATGTCACGAGCGCCTGGAACACCTACAAGTCGACGCCGTTGACCGTGGTCCCGTTCGAGGCCGAACCCGGCAAGAAGTTCACCGGCAAGACCGGCGGGGACGACGTCATGCGGTTCACCAACACCTCGGGCGCCCAGGTGGCGTCGTTCAGCAAGCCGAGCACCCGCGACGTCTTCAACTGCGACGGGCGGCTGCAGGCGCCGAACGACCAGGTCGTCGGCCCGATCGCGCGGACGCTGTGCGCGGCGCTGCACCGGTCGACCCTCGGCACGCTGCACACGCAGCCGACCTATGACGCGGGCCCGTTCTACAAGCAGTCCGTGACCGACCACTACTCGCGGATCGTGCACGAGCAGATGGTCGACGGGAAGGCGTACGGATTCGCGTTCGACGACGTCGGGCATTTCGAGTCGCTGGTGCACGACGGGGACCCGCGGACCGCGAAGATCACCCTGACGGCTTTCTGATCCGTCGTGCTCTAGCGCGCCCCGCTCCCGATCCGCCAGGCCGACATCCCGAGCCCACTCGGCTCCAGGGAGAACGGCGGCGGCTCGGGAGTGCGGGCGCGTTCCAGTTCCTCCGGCGTGTACCGCGCGCACTTCCGGTGCCATTCCAGGATTCCGGCCATCCAGTCCTTCAGATGCTCCGCGTACCCCGTCACCGCCGCGCGGACCTCGTCGTCGAGCCCGAGGTCGTCGCACATCCGCGGCAGGTCCTCGTCGGCGAGCTGCTCGAACTGGTCCATCCGCGCGTTCATCAGCCGGGCGGTGATGTCGCGGGCCTCGTCCCGGCCGACGTGGAGGAACCGCTCGACGACGTGGACGAGGTTGTGCGTCTCGCCCTCGTACTCGATCTCCTTCTGGTACGAGAACAGGTCGTTGCCGAAGGCCGCGTAGTCCTGCGCCGCGGTGTCGAGCTCGGACAGCACGCGGTTCTGGTGGAGTTCCGGCGGCACGACGTCGCCGATTTCGAGGAGCGCGAGGCTCTTCGTCAGGTCCGAGCCGAACGTCCGCCGTCGCATCTCCACGTAGTCGACCGGGTCGGGGACGCGGTTCTGCGCCCGGTTCGCCACCTCCCAGACCCAGCTCGCGGTCATGCTCTCGACCGCCTTCCGGAACCCCGCCCGCGCGGACGGTGTCAGCGGTCCCGTGGTGCGATTCCAGAGATCGGCGAGACCTCGTTCGAACGCGTTCGCCGGCTCCGGCACCGGCTCGCCGTTCAGCGGCATGAAGAGGGAAAGCCTGTCGCTGCACAGCTTCGCGGCCACCGGATCCCGTTTCAGCCCGAACGTCAGCGGGAAGTAGTCGTCGCCGTAGGTGCCCCAGGTGAGCCAGTCGGTCGACAGTTTCAGGCCTTCGAGGTCGGTGTCCGCGTCGATCATCGCGGCGCAGTGCGCCAGGTCGATGCCGTGGAACCGGCGTTCGTCCCAGATCCCCTCCTCGAACATCCCCATCCCCCGCGCCCAGCCCGGCGCGTACTCGCGCGCGGCGGCGAGGTGGGGGCTGGTGCGGACGGGGTACGGCATCCGGAATTCCGGCAGCGGCAGCGGTCCTGCCTTCGCGAACGGCGGGGGCGCCTGCTGCCGGATCCGCCTGCCAAGGCCCAGCCGGTTCGGCGAACGTTCGCCGTCCGTGCTCTCCTTCATGTACCGGCTCGACCGCCGGTGCCATTCGTGGCCGCCGGACTGCCAGTCCTGGAGGCCTTTGGCGTACAGCCCGACCGCGACCTGCTCGGCCAGCGAGACGTCGTATTCGGCCAGCAACGCGGGCACCTCGACCAGCGCGGTGTTCTCGAACTGCTGCAACCGCGAGGTCAGCAGGTCGTTGGTGAGCTCGGCGGCCTCCTGCGTCGAACGATCGAGGAACTTCTCGAAGACGAGGACGGCGTTGGAGTTCTCGCCTTCCTCACACACTTCACGTTGGTATGAAAAGAGATCGTTACGAAGGTGGACGGCGTCGGCGAAGGTGTCGCGCAGCACCTCCATCGGTCTGGTCGCCGCGATCCTGTCCGGCACCTCGGCGCCGACGGCGTATTCGATCAGGTTCGCCGACCACGGCGCCCCGCCGACGCGACGGCGCATCTGGATGTACTCGATGGGGTTCGCGATCCGGCCGCGGTCGATGTTGTCCAGTTCCCAGAGCGATTCGACCATCAGGTTGTGCGTGCTGGTGACGAAACGCCGTCGCCAGGCTTCCGACATCGAGGGAATGGTGCGTGCCCAGAGATCCTCGAGACCGGCTTCGGCGGGATTGGCCGGTTCGGGCGACGTTTGCCCCGGCCCGGTCATGAACAGTTCCAGCCGGTCCAGATAAGCCTTCGCGCCCTCGATGTCCCGGGTGTATTTGAATTGCGCGAGAAAATCGTCGTCGAAGAAGAACACCCACACGTACCAGTCCGTGACCAGATCGAGGGACGGCCCGTCACAGTCCGGATGCGTGTGCGCGCAGAGCAGCGCGTAATCCATTTTCGCCAGCGCTTGCTCGGTCCAGACGACGTCACCGGACGGCGCGGGTGAATCGAGCATGCCCATCCGCCTCGCCCAAGCCATACTGTGCGCCCGCGCCGCTTCGAGGTGCGGATTCATCCTGGCCGGATGCGGCACGTAGAACTCGGGCAAGGTGAAACCCTGCATCTGCGACTGCCTCCCGGGCCGGTGTCGAATACGTCTCGACGTTTCCAGCCCGCCGCCGTTCGGGGCTACGGCCACCCGAGCGATTCGGTGCGCCAAAGGGTGAATCAGCCCCAGCGGGACTCCGGGTCGATATACGGCGCGAGCAATTCGGTCAATACCGCGTCACCGTTTCCGTTCAGTTCGTCCTCCGCGATCCGCCGCGCGACACCGACCAGGAAATCGGCGGCCTGCACCCGCGGATCCGTCCGGGAATCCACGAACTTCAGCCCGGCCAGCCCCGGACTCGATTCGATCCGGGCGAGCCGTTCCCCTTTGAGCGACGGCTGTTCGTCGTGGACGAGGAAGACCTTCTCGCCGCCCGCGCTCCAGTACCCGACGGCGCGGAGGATCGCGGGCACCAGCGGATCGAGGACCTTGGCCTCGCGCACTTCGGCGACCTTCGCCCGCAGTTGCGCGGTGTCCCCGGCCATCGCGAAGAACGATCCCGCCGCCGGATCCCGGCGATTGCGGGTCCGCAGCACGTCGTTGAACGCGGCCAGGATCGCGTCGTCCGGCGGGACTTCCGGGCCGACGAGCGCGCGGAGTTCGTTCGCCAGCAGCAGTTTCTTGTCCACGAGGTACACGTGTGCCCGCCCGTGGACCGGTCCGCGCGGGCCGAGGAACCATTCGAGGACCCGCCGGTGCTTCGTGCGGAGCAGGTGGTTGGCCTTGTACTCGACCGCCGGCGACCGGATCCTGCGCCGCAGTTCCGCCAGGCAGCCCTCGGCCTCTTCGACACTCAACCGGACCCCCGCGTGCGCGAACACGTCGGTCTGCCCGCCGATCAGTTTTTCGCCCTCGGACCCGGACTCGTCACATGCGATCTCCAGGGCCACGATGCAGATCGTGCCCGATCACACCGGCGCGGTCGACCGGGTTACGCGGGTTCGGGCAGCGGCTCGCCGGTCTCGAGCAGCGTCTTGAGGCTCGACAGGATCGATGGCCACCCGCCCTTGACCATCTCCAGCGCCGTGCTGCCCTCGTCGAATCCGTCGTGGACCACGGTGAGCTTCACCGTGTCGCCGACGGGTTCGAGGTCGAACGTCACCTTCGACCGCGACTCGGCCTGGAGTTTGGCCGACACGTCGTCGTCGAGCCCGACCGACTTGCCGAACTCCGGGGTGAAGGTGTGCCACGTGTAGGACAGCCGCCGGTACGGGTCGGACTCGAGCACGACCTGCTCGGCGTCCTCCAGCTTCACGCCGAGCTGCTCCCAGGCCATCGTGGACCCGGGCTTCCAGTCCGAAGTGAACTCGCAACCCCAGTACCGCTTGGTGAAAGCCGGATCGGTCAACGCCTTCCAGAGCCGCTCCGGCGTCGTCCTGATGTAGCTGGTGTAGACGAACTCGTTGGTACCCATGGGTTCCTGCTCCAATGCGTGCTTGAGATCGGCGAGCGCGTCGACCCGGCCCTGGTGATACCGGTCGATCCAGCGCTCGGCGATCGCGTTGATCGGCTCCGCGTTCACGTAGTGCAACTTCTCGCGGCCACGCCACACCGTGGTCACCAGATTGGCTGCCTCCAGCACGGCCAGATGCTTGCTGACCGACTGCCGCGCCATGTCCAGCCCCGCGCACAGCTCGCGCAGGGTCTGCCCGTTGCGGGCGTTCAGGTCGTCGAGCAACCGGCGGCGGCTGGCGTCGGCCAGCGCCTTGAACACTTCGTCCATGTCGCTCTCCCTGATATGCAGCCCACTGGCTGCCTTTGCAGGTTAGGCAGCCTTCTGGCTGCATGTCAAGTTCGGCTGTCACCTTTCCGGCGGCTACTTCGTCGAAGTGGTGACAGGCTCATCGAAGGAGTTCCCATGCCGATCCCCTTGCGCGTCGCGATCACCGTGCAGACCGTCGCCGTCTTCCTCACCCCGATCAGCGCCGGTCTCCTGCTGACCACGCCGAGCGGCCACACGCTGCACAGCGCCACGGCCTACACGCTGTTCATCGTGGCGGTGCTGCACGTGCTCACGGCGGTCCTCGTGTGGCGGCCGGGCGGGGGCTCACCCAAGCCGATCCTGCCGGCGGCCGTATTCCTCGGGCTCACTCTGGCGCAGGTGTTCCTCGGGATCGCACATGTGACGGCGGTGCACGTTCCGCTCGGCGTGCTGCTGTTCGGCTTCAGCCTGGTGCAACTGATGCGGATCCGCCCGGCACGGGAAGTGCCTGACGCGGCAGCGGCATGACGGGGCACGAGGCGTGTCCACAAGGGACACCAATTCCATCTGGAGCGCCCACTTTGGGCACTTCGCGTGTATTCGCGAGGGGGTCGTGAGTGATGAAGAGGGTCATTGAGGGGTAAGGCAAAGATGGCGTGTGCCTGGCCTGCCCACCTGCCGGTTTCGGGTGTTGCGAAAGCCACGTTCGCAACGTTGAGCGTTGCGAACGTGGCTTT
>NZ_JBHXJK010000191.1:0-12694 GCF_042723255.1 Amycolatopsis thailandensis | reverse complement strand
GTATTCAGCCTCGCTAACCCCTCTTTGGGTATACCTGGGGCCCAGATTGTGGTTTCCCCGCCCCCTGAACCGTGACGTCCGCACCAGGACACCGGCTGAACGAAGGCGTGGGTCTCGGCGGCGATGTTCCCAATGTGGCATTGGTGACGCTGAGCGTCTCCAATGCCACATTGGGAACAGGGACCGGAGAAGCCGACCCGGCGGATCGCGGACGCCCCCGTGCGCCCAGTACCGTCCGGCGCCCAGCCCGCCGAGTCGGTCGTACATGAATAAACGAAAGTCCGGAAGTCAGCGAAGGTTCAGCAGCAACCTGGCCGGACGCTTGAAAGCGCTGTCGGTCCATTCCACCTCGTCCGGGTCCTCGGCGAGCGAGAGCCGGGGATGCCGGTCGACGAAGGCGGCGAGCAGTTCCTGCATCTCCATCCGCGCCAGGTTCGCCCCGAGGCAGAAGTGCACGCCCCTGCCGAAGGTCAGATGCGCCTTCTCGTCCCGGTCGAGGCGCAGCTCCCGTGGGGCGTCGTAGATCGTGGGGTCGTAGTTCGGCCCGACGAAGGACGCGACAACCGCCTCGCCTTTCCGGATCGTCCCGGACGGCAGCTCGACGTCCTCCAACGCGACCCGGAGCGGAGCACCGTCTCCCGGGACCTCGACGCGCAGCAGCTCCTCGACCGCGCCGGGGACCAGGCCGGGATCGGCGACCAGCCGCTCGTAGTGCTCGCGCGGAGCCAGCAGTCGCAGGAATGCGCGCGAGAGCACCGATCCGGTCGTCTCGTGCCCGGCGAGGAACATCCCGATGGTGTTGCGCACCAGTTCGTCGTCGCTGAGCCGGTCGCCTTCGTACCGCGCTTGGATCATCGTCTGGAGTACGCCGTCACCCGGCAGGTCCCGCACCTGTTCGATCAGTTCGACGCAGTACGCAGCGAATTCCATCAGCGCCGCGGTCTGCTCTTCGATACCGAGACCACCGGAGGGGAGCAGGAGATCCGACCAGTGCCGGATCCGTTCGGCATCGATCCCCGGTACACCCATCACCTCGCTGATCACCTCGACGGCGAACGGAAACGCGACCGTGCTCACCACGTCGACGACCGGTCCTTCGAGTCCGTCGAGCATCTTGTTGGCCATGGTGCGCACCCTGGGCCGCCATGCCTCGGCCTTGCGTTTGGTGAGGGTGCCCGCCAGCAGGCTGCGGAGCCTGGTGTGCCGGGGCGGGTCCATGTTCATGATGATGTCGGGGTCGACGGTGAAGTCGAGGCCGTCGGCCTGCCTAGGCGCCCCCTCGTAGGTGAGGTTGCGGCTGAATCGCTGATCACTCAACACTTTCACGACGTCGTCGTAGCGGACCGCGAGCCTGGCCACGTCACCGCTCTGCAGCCTGACCTCGCCGAGCGGGCATTCCCGCAGGCGGCGTTCGTAGTCTTCGACGGGACGACCCCGCGGGCCGGGCGGGAACGGGAAACTCTCGAGTTCTTCAGCCATGGTCTTCCATCCTCACCGTGGGTGCCGGTGCCGCGGGCTTCGCGGGTGCCGGTTCTTGCCGGTATACAACGAGTTTCGGTCTACGGCGGGCGGAGAACCGCCGCATGACGGGTCGTTCCACGCCCGCGTAGAGCAGCCATGACAAGAGGAGCGTCACCCCGAACAGCAGGGCCGTCACCCCCAGCGCCGCCGGTGTGCCCCACTGATCCCCGATCCACTTCACGCCGAAGGTCAGCACGAGCCAATGCACCATGTAGAAGGCGAAGGAGACCTCACCGAGCCACACCATCCGGCGACCGGCCAAGAAGGTCTGTTCCCCTTGCCTGTCGGCCACCGCGCCCGCCGCGATGAGCAGGCCGAGCGGCACCACGGTGACCGCCGTCAGCTTGTAGGTCATCGGGAAGAACGGCGCCGCCGCGTAGGCGACCAGCGAAAGTGCCGCGGCCCAGCCGAATCGGAGCGGCAGACGGCGTCCTTCCAGCACGATCCGGGCCAGCAGGATGCCGAATACGAAGTCGAGCAGGCGGACCGGCGCGAACGCGTAGACGAACCAGAACCGCGGCACCGAGGTCTCGGCGTACCAGAGGTAAGGCTCGTTCGGCAGCGAAGTCGCGGCGAGCGGGATCAGGAGGATCACCGCGATGACCGCACCGGCCCAGAACCACAGCCGGCCGGGCCGGATCCGGCGGAGGTACCGGAACAGCAAGGGGAACGACAGGTAGAACAACACCTCGCAGGAAAGCGACCACGAGACGATGTTGAAGCCGCCGTTGACCGGCGCCCAAGCCTGCAGCAGCGACAGGTTCAGCGCCGCCGTCCCGAAATCGAAGGTCTCGTTCGCGACGAAGCCCAGCAGCAACGCCGCCGCGAGAAAGGTGACGACGTGGTTCGGATAGATCTTGAAGAACCGGCGGCGCCAGAAAGTCCGCGCCGTGTCCTTCTCGCGTGCGGACCAGGCCAGCACGAAACCGCTGAGCACGAAGAAGAATCCGACACCGGTGAAGCCACCCTGGATGAACATCGCCGTCATCGACTTCTGGACGCCGGGATCGGCGAACAGGTTCTCCAGGGTGAGATGGGAAAGAAAGACCGCGAGCGCGGCGATGAAGCGCATCCCGGTCAGCGACGGCAGGCGCGCGGCCCGAGCCTCGCGGACCGCGCGCCTGCCGGAGCCGGCCGCCGACGAAAGGGAAATGTCCATCTCCCCATCGTCAGTGAGCGCTCTTCACCAGGGCATCTCCGCCGGTGCGGAGCTCATCGAGGATCCGGATACTCTCGAAAATGGGGAAATACCAGCCAAACAAAGTGATTCGTCAGGCGCGCTCGGTTTGCGCCGGCGCGCGCCGCGCCTCGACGGCCCCGTCCGGACCGGGCTGGTCGGTGGTGAAGCCGGCGGACCGGAGGATCCGCAGGGCGGCCTGGTTCGACTCACGAGTCGACGCGCTCAGCGCCCCCACGCCGGACGTCGACGCCTCGCCGATCAGCAGTCGCACAGCCTCGGCACCGACGCCGCGGCCCCGTGTCGACCGGGCGAGCCAGATCCCCAGTTCCGCGGCCGCATCGCCGTTGGGACCGGCCGCGAGACGCACCGCCCCCACGATCGTTCCTCCGGCACGAACCGCCCAGGTACGTTCCCGGCAAGGTCCGGCCAGACCTGCTCGACGGTCCCGATGGTAGGCGCGCAGCCAAGCGACCCGCTCGTCGCTCCACGAGCCGTCCGCTGTCAACCGATCCAGGCCTGGCAAGGAGCCGACCATAACGGGGTACGCCACGACCGTCGAACGGATACTCGCTCGTCACCGGGCTTCCTGCCGTCGCCGTCGCCGCCGATCCCACCAGTCGACCAGGAGTCCGCCGGTGAACGGACCCAGCCCGACGATCCCGTGAAACCAGACGTCCGCGCGACCGAACAGGTAGTTGATCCCGACGGCGGCCAGGTAGCACAGCGCGGCGAGCCCCACGAGAGACGCCACTACCCGGGCGCGTCGGCGACGCGATCTCACCGGTACTCGTTCCCGGTCCGGAGAAGGCACGCTGTCCAGCATGCCTTGCCCGCCGAGGGGGCGCACGGAAAACATGTGTGAAAAGCGGCTTTCCGGGGAAGACAAGACCATGAGCGACCTGACGAACGTTCGTGCCGGGATGACCGAGACCGCCGGACGGCCCGGCCAGATAGCCGCCATGCGGCGGATGCTGCTCGCTTTCGGGGTCGGCGGAGCGCTGGGTTGCCTGACCTGGATGGCGATCTGGCTCGCGATGCAGCTGTGAGTGTTCCCTGGGTTTGACATAGCCTGGTTCTTGTTCGCCGGGCGACGTGATTGACACCGCCTTCTCGCGGGTAATCGTCCTCAGTGGCCGAATCTCCTATCGCCGTCCTGGACATCGACGGGACGCTCATCGATTCCAACTACCACCATGCGCTCGCCTGGTATCGGGCCCTGCGCCGCCTCGGTGAGATCTATCCGGTGTGGCGGTTGCACCGGCTGATCGGCATGGGCGGGGATCAGCTGCTCACCGCTCTCGGTGGTGAAGATCTGGAACGTCGAGTCGGTGACAGCGCGCGGGAATTGCAGGGCGAGGAAACCGACTCGATGCTCGACGAAATGGTGACGTTGCCCGGCGCCCGCGACCTGCTGCTCGCGATCAAGGAGCGCGGCCATCGGCTCGTCCTCGCCAGCTCCGGTCAGCAGCGGCACGTCGAGGTTTTCCTGGACAAACTCGACGCCCGTGACATCGCCGACGCCTGGACCACCAGCGCCGACGTCGAGGCCTCCAAGCCTGCGCCGGACCTGCTCCAAGTGGCCTTGAAGAAGGCAGGCGTCTCGTCCGGCACGCCCGCCGTCATGGTCGGCGACTCGGTCTGGGACGTCGAAGCGGCGCGCGCCGCCGGGATGCCCGCGATGGTCGTCCGCTCGGGCGGATTCGGTGACGACGAACTCCTCGAAGCCGGGGCCCTCGCCCTCTACGACACTCCCGGAGACCTCGCTAAAGCCCTGGATCGCACTCCGCTCGCGTGACATCGCGTCGTCGAGGGCCTGAAGAACGGTTTTCAGTTCAAGGTGTCCAGGCCGTGCTGCCACCGTTGGCGTCGTTCCGCGCGATCCTGTTCCCACCACGGGGTACCCCGCTCCCCCAAGGCGACCTTGGCGGCGTGCACCCGTGCCCTGGCGTCCCGCTCGGCTTCGGAATCCTGAGCACGGCGGGCCGCGCCGACGTCCCGGCGAGCGCGCATCAGCAGACTTCGCAGCCGGGCCGCCGCTTCCTCCGGGATCTCCGGGTCAGTCGCTCGCCAGCGCCTGCCGTCGATCACGACGAAGCGCCCATCGGGCGTGCGCTCCGGCTCAGCCATGGGCGCGCTCCGGCAACCGGATCCTGATCGGCCCCGCCCACTCCTCGTCCGGATCGAGTGAACGTCCACGCTGGGTCAGTCGCACCTCTCCGGCCCTCGCGAGTTCACGCGCCAGTTCCCGGGCGCGAGGCAGTAATGGACGCCACTCGTCCGCCAACGCCCTTGCCGCGTCGGAGGGACAGGTGCTGCTGTCTTCGCCTCGCGCGGAAGCCAAGGCGAGGATCGCCGCCCGCAGCCGATCCGGAAGCGGACCGGAACCCAGTGCGATGCGGGAATGAGCCGCACCCGGTCCGGCGCTCTCCCGGATCCGCTCCAGTTCTCGTCGTGGTCCCGGCCGATCGGTCACGGACTCAGAGTCGCACCGATCGCGCCGTTCCGCCGTCTGGGTCGGCCACCGCGAAGGTCGCTTGGACGCCGTCGACCGTCCGCCACGGCGGACGCGCGAGCGGGGCGGGCCGTCGGAGGACGCCCCCGCGAACCTGCACCTGTCCAGGTCGCGTCGACGAGGGACATTTCGTCCACTTAGGACTTTCCTGAGAGGCAGAGCGAATATGGCGTGATCAAGCCTCCTGCCTTCGCGGCACGACCTGAGCTGACCCAAGGGAGCCGGTCGCCGGGCTCGACTGTCCACAAGAGACGCTCCTTCCGACTGAAACGCCCGTTTTGGGAACTTTGCGTGGCTTTGCGAAGGGGTCGTGAGTGATAAAGATGGTTAGAACCCTCTTTGCCACTCACGACCCCACGCAGAACCGGCCATGCAGACCCAAATCGGACACTCAATTGCCACTAGGTGTCCTACGTGGACACTCGGCCGCGACCGGCCTGGGCCAGTCCGGAACCCTGCCCTCAAGGCAGCGAAGAAGGCATGCTCAGCAGGATCGGCCATGCACCGTCTCGATTCGCGCGTCCCGTCAGAGGCGGACGTCGTGGCGGGACGAGGCGTTCAGCTTGCGGCGGACCTTGACCACGTACTCCTCGACCGTGCGACGGGACAGGAACAGGGCTTGGGCGATTTCCCGGTTGGTGTGGCCGCCTGCCAGGAGGCGGGCGACATCCTGTTCACGAGGCGAGAGTTCGCTGCCGTAGCCCCGTCTGCCGCGGGGTGACGGGGTGGCCGTGCCGGTACTGCGGGCGCGATGACGGCAGCGGGCGGCGTCAACCGTGGCGCCCAGGGCGTCGTAGGTCTGGGTCAGGGCTTCGAGCACCGCCGCGTCGGTGATCGTTTCGCCCTCGGCCTGCTCGGCGAGCTGGGTGGCCCGGTACGACAGGCCCAGGTCCCAGTGCAGGTCAATCGCCTCCCGGTAGAGCCTGTCGGCCTCGTCGCGGTCGTTCGTGACCGCGGTCAGCCGCGCACGGCAGGCGGCCAAGCCCGCCTGGGCCAGTGGGGCGTCGACTCCACGGAGACCGGTGGCCGTTTCCGAGACGAGCAGCCGTGCGGCGCCGACGTCGCCGACAGCCAGGTAGTAGTCGACAGCCTGGGGAAGGATATCGCCCGACCACACCCACGCGCCCTTGCTCCGCAACATCGCCACGCCGCGTCGCACGTGCTCCTCCGCCGCGGCGGCCTTGCCCCGGCTGAGGAGCATGCCCGCCATCCCGCCCGCCGCCGAGATGCCCACCGGGAACACCTGCGCCGCCGGGTGCGCACCCGTCGCCGCCTGGAAGGCTTCCTCCGCCCGCACCCACTCGCCTCGCGCCGCCGCCAGCCAGCCTCGCGTGAGGTGCAGGTCCGTAGTCAGCAGCAGGTCCGCATAGGTCTCGATCAGCCGGTCGAGGCGCTGCCCCAAGCCCTGCCATCGTCCGCTGAGCCAGTCGAGCCGGACCGCCGTGGCCTCGGCGGTGCCGACGACGTAAGAGGAGCCGACCCGTTTGGCCAAGACGATCCCGTCGCGCAGGAACTCCCGGGCCCTGGCGTAGTGCCCGATCCACGAGCACGCGTCCGCCAGATTGCAGTGGGCCCGGGCCAGGTGATGGAGTTCCTCGGGGTCGTGCACGTCCGACGGGGACGGCAGCCGGGCGATGCGTTCCCAGGTGCTCGGGTCGCCGGCGATCAGCCGTCCGCCGAGCGTCGTGGCCAGCAGCGCGGTGCGTAGTTCCCGGGTGGGCAGGTGGTCGATGACCCCCTCGACCCGATCGAGCGACCTCTGGTGTTCGGCGATGGACGCGGACCCCAGATACGGCCCGGCCATCGCCGCCATGCCGCGTACGGTGCGTTCCGGCTGGTCACCGAGCAGACCGAGGGCGAGGGCGATCTCCTCGGCGCCGCGGTCGACCGACCCGGTCTCTCGTTGCAGCAGCAGCCCGAACCACAGGTGGACCTGGGCTCGGACGTCCGGAGCCAGGCGAGGATCCGCGAGGAGGCTTTCGATTCGCGCGGTCATCATCCCGCCGGGCAGTCCCGTCAAGGCGTGGTCACAGAGCTTGGTCGCCAGCCGGTTCGCGACCTCGGGACTGGTTTCCGCATCGCTCAGGACCTCGACCAGGAAGTCGACAGCGGTGGAGACATCGTTGGCGTCCTCGGCGACTTTGGCGGCGAGTTCGCTGTATCGCAACCACTCGGCCTTCAGGCCCGCCGCTTTGGCGTGCGCGCACAGGCGGGCGACGGGGACCCGGTCAAGGGCGGACAGCGTCGTGAGGGCGCGTTCGTGCAGTTCCCGTCGTCGCGGACCCGGCAGTGACGCGTACGCAGCGCGTCTCGCGATGTTGTGCCGGAAGCCGTATCTGTTGGCCGTTTCCTCCACGAGCACGCCGGACTCCACCGACGCGATCAGGTGCGCCGCGGTCGCCTCCCCCGCCACGGCGCTCAGCACCTCGAGCGTCTCCGGGACCCCCAGCACCGCGGCGGCCTCGGTGAGGATCCGCGCGGCGCCGGGCAAGGCCGCCAGTCGCTCCTTGATCGTGTCCGCCACCGAGGGCGGCACGTCGATCCCAGCGAGGATCCGCTGTGCCAGGTCACCTTCGGCGCGCACATCCCGCACCGGGTCGCTCAGCGCCCGCACCGTTTCCTCGACCACGAACGGGATCCCCGCGGTCTCGTGCAGAACGGCCTCGGCGAACCGGTGCGACGTCACGGCGGATCCCACCAGCGCGTCGATCATGGCGCGCACCTCCGTCGCGCCGAAGGGCCGCAGGACGAGACCGACCCCGGTCACTCCGTGCGGGAGGTGGAAGGCGTGGCCGAGTGGTGCCACCGACGGCAGATCCTCACGACGGTAGGTGGCCACGATCGACAGCTCCGGCGGCGGGTCCGCCAGCACGAAGCGCAACACCCGGCGGGTCTTTTCGTCCGCCCACTGCAGATCCTCGAGCACGAGTACGACCGGTCCCAGCGAACGGAGGAGATCGCGCACGGCGCGGAAGATCCGGTGTCGCTCAGCGTCGGGGTCGCCGAGGGCGCGCGGCGCGGGTGGCAGACGGTCGGCGAGTTCGGGTAGATGGTCCCGTAGCGCACCGGTCACCGGGCCGGGCTCGCGCAGCAGGTCGCCGCACTGGCTGAGGCAGTCGAGGAGCACCCCGTACGGGAACGGGGCAGGCAACGGCTGGCACGAACCCCTGATCACCCGCGGAGCCCCGTCGCGAACGGCCGCGGCGGCGAACTCGGTGACCAGCCTGGACTTGCCCACGCCGGCCTGGCCTTCCACGAACACGACCGACGGCGGGTTCCGCACCGCGTCGAGCAAAGCCGCGAGTTCGGCGTCCCGGCCGATCATCGGCGGCGGGATCGGCTGGAGAGGGGATTCGCGCGACCGTCGACCATGCTCGCTCCTGTCGGTGAACTCCTCCGAAGAGGGATGCCAGCCATGGTAGGTCGGCGGGCATGGGCGTCATAACCCCGCGAGCTACGGCACTTACGTCCACACAGGATCAGGTACCGGTACGGGTCGCGACCACACTTGTTCCCCCATCGGCCAGGCCGAAGGCTGATTACTCGAGCGGCTCGATGTCACAAATCCCCTGCGGCCGTTCGAACGCGCGATGGAGGAATCGATGCAACAGTGCAGAACGAGATGGATGGCGAACCTGTTCACCGTCGCGGTCGCCGCCGCGGCAGTGGTGACGACCGCGGGTGTGGCCGCGGCGCAGCAGGCGGAGGCGGCTGTCGTCCAGGCCGATCGGCCGTACGCCGGGCAGTACATCGTGGTGCTCGAAGGTGGCGCCCGTGCCGCGGCCGAAGGCCAGGCCTCGGCGCTCACCGGACGCTACGGCGGCGAGGTGACCGACACGTACTCGGTCACCCTGAACGGTTTCTCGGTCCGCGGTCTTTCCGAGCGGCAGGCACGGCGACTGGCCGCCGACCCGTCGGTCAAGGCGGTGCACCAGGACGGCACGACCAGGGCGACGGGTGAACAGCCGAGTCCGCCGTCGTGGGGCCTGGACCAGATCGACCAGCGAACCGCCGCTCTGGACAAGAAGTACGCCTTCCCGAATTCGGGTGAGGGGGTGACCGCCTATGTCATCGACTCCGGGGTGCAGGCACAGCACCCCGAGTTCGAGGGCAGGGCGAGCCACGGCTACGACTTCCTCGACAACGACACCGACGCGGGCGACTGTTACTGGCACGGCTCGCACGTGGCGGGGACGATCGCGGGCAAAACCGTCGGCGTGGCGAAGAAGGCCAAGGTCGTGGCTGTGCGCTCGCTGGACTGCAAAGGTTCCGGCCCGGACTCGGCCACGGTCAGCTCCATGGAGTGGGTGGCCAAGAACGCCGTCAAACCCGCGGTGGTGAACCTGAGCCTGGGCATGGACGTGCTCGGCGTCGGCGACGAACAGGTCAAGGCGCTGGTGGCCAAGGGAATCGTCGTGGCGGTCTCCGCGGGCAACGACGGCAAGGACGCCTGTGGCGTCAGCCCGGCGCGTGTCCCGGAGGCGATCACCGTCGGCTGGTTCAACAAGGACCGCACCCGCGGCGGGAACTACGGCCGCTGCGTCGATCTCTTCGCACCGGGCGGCAACATCCACTCCAGTGACAACACCGGATCGTTCCGCACCGCCAGCGGTACGTCCATGGCCTCCCCGCACGTCGCCGGCGGGGCCGCGCTGTATCTCGCCGCGAACCCCGGCGCGACCCCGCAGCAGGTCAGCGACGCGCTGGTGCGCAGCGCCACCCCGGACCTGATCACCAACCCGGGGACCGGCTCGCCGAACAAGCTGCTCTACGTCGGTGACCTGGGTGGCGGCACGCCGCCCAGGTGCGGGACCAAGAGCAACGACGAGGACGTGGCCATCCCCGACGCGGACGCCGCTGTCGGGACCTCCGTGAGCCAGGATTCCTGCGACGGCAAGGCATCGGCCACGCTGGCGGTGCGCGTGGACATCGACCACGGCTACACCGGCGATCTCGCCATCGACCTGATCGGACCGAGCGGAACGTCCTATCCGCTCAAACGCGCGGGCGGCGTCGGCGAATCCGGCGGCGTGCACCAGAGCTTCACCGTCGACGCCTCCCGCGAGGACGCGAACGGCACGTGGCGGCTCTCGGTGCGCGACACCTACCGGTTCGACGTCGGCACGCTCACGGGCTGGTCGATCACCTTCTGACCACAGTGGACAAACCTCGAAGGAGAACGATGAGAACACCACGCTTCGCTTTAGCGCTCACCCTCGCCTTGGCCGCGGCGACCGCACCCATCATGAGCACCGCGACCGCCGCACCGGCCGACGGGATCAGCGTCGCGGCGACCCCGACCGATCAGCTCCGCACTGGAGACGTGGGAACCCGGATCGTCAACGGGGAACGCACCACGGTCAAGGAGAACCCGTCCGTCATCGCGGGCATGCGGGTCGGAGGCGGAGGTCCGCAGGGTCAGTCCTGCACCGCCTCCGTGGTCGGCAAGCGCAAGATCCTGACCGCGGCGCACTGCATGGTCGACACCACCGGTGCCAAGAGCTACCTCTACGGCGACGACGACCTGAACACCCCCGGCGACGAGACGTTCCGCACGGCCGTCGCCTCGTTCAAGGCCCACCCCCAGTACAGCGGCTCCGGCGGCTGGCGGACGGGCCACGACGTCGCGGTGGTCACCACCGTCGACGACCTCCCGGTGCCGGAAAGCCAGTGGGCCAAGGTGGCGGGCTCGGGAGACGGCGCGCTCACCCAGCCGGGCAAGTCGGGCGTCTCGCTCGGCTACGGCAAGACCTCGGCGAGCGGCGGCTCCGGCGAACTCCGCAAGACCACCATGCCGGTCAACGACCCCGCCGGATGCCAGGTCTTCGACATCCGGGTCAACGGCGACCTGATGGTGTGCACGGGCTACAACGACGGGCGCACCGCCGACTGCTCGGGTGACAGCGGCGGTCCGTTCATCGTGGACGGCGTGGTCGTCGGTGTCTCGTCATGGGGCTCCAGCGGCTGCGACCGCTACAGCATCATGGCGCGCCTGACCAACGCGATGGGCGACTGGGCCCGCGCCGAGATCGGCGGAAGCCAGCCCGGCGACGGCAAGTTCGGCATGGCGTTGTCGCCCTCCTCCGGAAAAGCCGATCCCGGTAAGCACGTTTCCACCAGCCTCGCCACCACGGCGGGTGACCAGGGCCCGGAGAAGCTGGAGCTGAGCGCGTCCGCCCTGCCCACCGGAACGACCGCCACCTTCCAGCCCTCGTCGACCCTCGACTCCGGACAGGTCGCCAAACTGACCCTGCAGACCTCGGCCGGCACCCCGGCGGGCACCTACAAGGTCACCGTCACGGCCAAGGGCGCCTCCGGAACCAAGACCGCCGAGTTCGCGCTCACGGTCGGGGACGGCGGTACCGGCGAGGGCCCCCGGCCGTCCGTCTCGCCGAACTCCGGCTCCGTCCCGCCCGGCGGCTACGCCAACGCGACGATCACCGTCACCGGCGGTACGGGTCCCGTCCGGCTCAGCGGCGCCGGACTGTCCTACCCGCCGACGTTCTCACCGCAGACCGTCAACCCCGGCGGTACCTCGCGCATGACGGTCATGGGGCCGTATCAGCGCGGTACCCACAAGGTGACCATCACGGCGACGGACAGCACCGGCAAGGCCGGAACCACGGAGTACACCCTCACGGTGCGGTGATCCACGGGCCGTCAGGTCCGTATCTTGCCGCCCCAGTGGAGCCCGCGGCCGCTCACGCGGTCGCGGGTTCCGCCGTCGTTGACCTGCCAGGTCCACTTCGGGCGCGACCGTCGCCCCCGAATCCTGCAGTCGCAAAAGAGGGCAGGGCTCATCGCAACTGCCCCGGGCCACCGGCGTCCATCTCTTCTCGCCGATCGTTCGCCTGGGCCACCCGTGCGGACGGATCGCGCGCGCCCGCGTCGCGTACGCGGTCAGTGAGCAGGAAACCCGGCAGCTCCACCTCGTGCTTCTCGGTGAGCCGGAAAGTGCCGCCGAGCGCGCCGGGGTCCCAGCCGAGGGCGAGCGCGCGCACGATCAAGAACCGGACGTCGGCGGGTTCCGGGTAGGAACCGTCGGTCGCGGCCGGGGTCCAGCCCACGCTCATGGCCTTCGAGAGCAGATCGGCTTCCAGAGCTCGGCCGTTCTTGCCGGCACCCCAAGCACGCACCCGGACGCAGCGGTGGCTGTCGGCGCCGTCGCCGTCGACCTGGCCGATCGCGGCTCGCCAGGTGTAGGTCCGCTCCCCGATGTGGAGCGTCCGCAGCCTCGTTCGCACTGGATCATTCTATCGAGAGGAAAGACAAAGGTGGCGTGTTGTGAAAGCCACGTTCGCAACGGTGAAGGTTGCGAACGTGGCTTTCGCGACACGGCGAACTGAGTCCGCTGAAACGCCCCGGCCGCCGGACCGGCGCGATCCCGACACCGCGGCTACCGGGCGCGACGATGTAGGAATCGGGACGTTGAACGTCCCGATTCCATCCCCGTGGGGTCACCCCGGCTTCAGACCTTGATC
>NZ_JBHXJK010000190.1:0-12920 GCF_042723255.1 Amycolatopsis thailandensis | reverse complement strand
AATGAAGGGGCCTTTCATAGCAAATTTTGCTATGAAAGGCCCCTTCATTGCACGCCGGACCCCGCGCCTCAGTACTCGTAGGGGTCCTTCGGCGCCGGCACCTGCCGCACCGAAGTGAGCGTCAAGTCCGGCATGTAGCTGTTCTCCCGCACCGCGGTCCCCGGCACGACGGTCCCGGTCACCTCCAGCCAGGTGTCGTTCCCGAAGCCCGACACGCCGTCGCCCACCATCCGCACGGTGATCGGGAAGGCGTCGGCCGCGCAGCAGCCGATGACCATCCTGGCCAGCATCGTGTTGCCCTCGTTGTGCACGACGAACCCGGACAGCCGCACCGTGCGCCCGTTCAGGGTCCCGCTCTTGTCCCAGCCCGCCCGGCTGACGAAGTCGTTGACCTCCAGCGGCACCACGTCACCCGCGGGCAGGGGCGGGAACGCGGCCGCGTTGCCCGCCGAAGCGCTCTGCGGCGCCCTGGCCTCGGTCCGGGTCACCGAATCGGCGCCCAGCGCGGGCGGTGCGACCAGGAAGACGGCCAGCACCGGCACCATCAGCAGCCAGGCCGAACGGGTGTTGTGCTCGTGCGCGTGGACGTCGCCGGAGACGACGGCGGCGGCCCGCGCGGCCAGCAGGTCACGGACGATCGCGATCGCGCCCAGCGCGACCATGATCGCGCCACCGGCGATGATCCACGGCTGCTGCGCGGGTTTGACGTAGCGCAGGTAGTCGCCGTTGATCGTGATCTTGAGCAGCGCCCCGCCGAGCAGGATCAGCAGGATGTTCTGGGTCTCGCGTTTCACGCGCCACCTCCCAGGATGAGCACGCCCGACACGACGGCGCAGGACAGCGCGACGACGAACGTCACCGGCGCGAACCGCAGCGCGAACGCTTTGCCGAAGGTACCGGTCTGCAACGCGAACAGCTTCACGTCGATCGCGGGCCCGACCACCAGGAACACCAGTTTCGGCAGCAGCGGCATCGCGGTCAGCGACGCGGCGACGAAGGCGTCGGCCTCACTGCACAGGGCCAGCACGACGGCGAGCACGGCCATCACCAGCACCCCGAGCACGATCTGCTCCCCCAGCACCCCGAACCACTTCGCGGGCACCAGCACGTTCATCGCGGCCGCGATCATCGCGCCGAGCACGAGGAACCCGCCCGCCTCGACCAGATCCGCCCGCGCTGTCTCGGCGAAGGTCTTCCAGCGCGAGCCGTGCCGGACGTCCGGCATGCGCCGAAGCGCGCGCTCCGCGATCCAGTCGAGCTTGCCCCATTTCGCCCACAGCCAGCCCATCACCATCGCCGTGGCGAGCGAACCGGCGAACCGGGCGAACACCATCTCCGGGTTGCCGGGGAACGCCACCGCCGTGGCGACCAGCACCACCGGGTTCACCGCGGGCGCGGCCAGCAGGAACGTCAGCGCGGCCGCGGGCGCGACACCCTGGCCGATCAACCGCCGCGCGACAGGGACCGAAGCGCATTCACAACCCGGCAGGGCGACACCGGCCAACCCCGCGACGCCGACCGCCGCGCCCGCCCGGCGGGGAAGCACCTTCTCCAGCACTCGCGCGGGCACGAACGCCGCGATCGCGCCGCTGATCAGCACCCCGAGCACCAGGAACGGCAGCGCCTGGACGCAGACGGCGACGAACACCGTCGAGCCGGTCCGCAGCGCGGGCACGTCGAACACCTGCTGGAGCCAGCTCTGCCCGAGGATCGCGATCAGCAGGATCGCGCAGAGCACCTCGATCGAGGTGATCTTGAACCGCCGGACCGGCTTCTCCGGCGCGCTCTTGGAAATGGTTTCCATGCGCGAGATGATGCCAGGTGACCCTGTGTCCCGGCGGTCAGTCCCCGGGGGCGGTGCCCAGCAGATCGGAGCGCAGCTGCGAAGCGGTCGATACGACCAGCATGAGCAGCGTCCCGAGCGGCGAGGGGTCCATGCCCTCGGCCGGGAACGCGTACCTCAGCGTGATGTCGATCCCCTTCTCCGAGCGCACGACACCGAGCGTCCCGAACAGGCCCTGCCCGGCGCGTTCCGCCGCCGAGGCCGCGATCGCCGGGTCGTCCGGCAGATCCCAGGCGACGACGCAGGTCAGGCTCAGCACGGTCAGCCCTTCGGCCAGCCGGGTCGCCTGGATGACGCACGGGACGTCCGCGTGCGAGAAGGTCAGCGCGCCGTCGTCGTCGACGTGGACTTCGAGATAGCGCTCGAGGGCTTCTCGCGCCGCGGTGAGCAAAGCCGCCGTGTCCGCCGCTTCGGTCGTCATGAGGTTCCTTCCGAAGCCTTGTCGATGGCCCCGCCGAAGCGGCGGTCCCGTTTCGCGAACTCGAGGCAGGCCCGCCACAGGTGGGTGCGGTCGAAGTCCGGGAAGAGCGTGTCCTGGTAGACCATCTCGGCGTAGGCCGACTGCCAGAGCAGGAAGTTCGACGTCCGCTGCTCCCCCGACGGCCGCAGGAACAGGTCCACGTCCGGCATGTCGGGCTGGTACAGGTACTTCCCGATGGTCTTCTCGGTGACCTTGTCGGGGTTCAGCTTCCCGTCGGCGACGTCCTGGGCGATCCGGCGCATGGCGTCACCCAACTCGGCGCGGCCGCCGTAGTTGACGCACATGGTCATGTTCAGCGCCGTGTTGTCCTTGGTCTTTTCCTCGGCGACCTGGAGTTCCTTGATGACGCTCGCCCACAGCTTGGGACGACGGCCCGCCCAGCGGATGCGCACGCCGATCGAGCCGAGGTAGTCGACCTGGCGGCGGATGGTGTCGCGGTTGAAGCCCATCAGGAAACGGACCTCTTCCGGGCTCCGCTTCCAGTTCTCGGTGGAGAACGCGTACACAGACAGCCATTTGACGCCGAGTTCCACGGCACCGCTGGCGACGTCGATCATCACCGCCTCGCCGCGTTTGTGGCCCTCGATCCGCGGCAGCCCGCGCTGGTTGGCCCAGCGGCCGTTGCCGTCCATCACCAGCGCCACGTGCTTCGGGAGGAGTTCCTTGGGGATCTCCGGCGGGCGGGCACCGGACTCATGCGGCTCCGGCGCGCGAAGTTCGAATTGTGACGCCTTGTTCTCGCGTCCCCTGCGCAGCACCTTCGAGCCTCCTGAACGAGTGAACCTGTGCCTGCGACCCTACTGCGCTCCAGTCGCGGTCTCCCGCGCACGCCTCTCCACCAGCGGCAGCGAGCGCAGCTGACGCTCCAGATGCCACTGCAGATGCGCCGCGACCAGGCCGGACGCGTCCCGCCGCGGCACCGGCAGCGACGCTTCGGCCACCGGCCACTCGCCGTGCAGCAGCGCCGCGAGCAGGGTCAGGACCTCCTGGGACGGGTGGACACAGCCGGGAACCCGGCAATCCGGGCACATCGAGCCGCCGGCCGACACACTGAACGCCTTGTGCGGGCCGGGCAAACCGCAGCGGGCGCACTCGGTGATCGCGGGCGCCCACCCCGCGTAGGCCATGGCCCGCAGGAAGAAGGCGTCGAGGACGAGGGAGCTGTCCCGCTCGCCGCCCGCGAGCGCTCGAAGGGCTCCGACGACGAGCATGTAGAGCTTGAGCACCGGCTCGCCCTCTTCGGCGGACAACCGGTCCGCCGTTTCGGCGATGGCGCTCGCGGCGGTGTAGCGCTGGTAATCGGCCACCAGCGGCAGCGCGAAGGCGTCGACCGTCTCGACCTGGGTGATCACGTCGAGGGAACGGCCGGTGTAGAACTGGACGTCGACGTGCCCGAAAGGCTCCAATCGCGCTCCGAAGCGCGATGACGTCCGACGCACACCCTTCGCGACCGCGCGGACCTTGCCGTGCCGCCGCGTGAGCAGGGTGACGATCCGATCCGCCTCACCCAGCTTGTGCGTCCGCAACACCACTCCGGTGTCGCGATAGAGGTTCACCACCCCGACATCGTCCCACCCGGGACCGACATCGGGGTGGTGCGCCCCGGAATCAGCAGTAGCGGCCGTAGCAGCTGGGCACGGAAGCGGCCGCGACGATCGAGATGATGATCATCACGATGGCGAAGAGACAGCCGAGGCCACCGATGATCGAAGCGATCATGCACATGGTCCTCGTCGACCTCGACGCGTCCGCGGCGGCGGCGTAGTTGCCCTGCATCTTGTACGTGTTGACCTCGTTGGACTTCATGATCGCGAAGATCGCGATGATCCAGCAGAGGAAGATGCAGCCGATCGCCCAGCCCTTGTAGTCCTTGATGGCGTTGATGTCGCCGCCACCACCGGGCATGCCGCCCGGCGCACCGTAGGGAGACGGCGCGCCGTACGGGGCAGGCTGGCCGTAGGGAGCGGGCATGCCACCGGAAGGCGGCCCGTAGCCAGGCTGCTGCTGTCCGTAGGGCTGCTGCTGGCCGTAGGGGTTGGTCATTTGAATGGTCCTCGTTGTTCTTTCGGTTTAGAACGCCGTCGCGGCGGCCAGGATGATCCAGAGAATGGAGAACAGGCAGCCGACACCGCCGATGATCGAGGCGATCATGCACATGGTCTTGGTCGACTTCGACGCGTCCATGGCGGCGGCGTAGTTCCCCTGCATCTTGTACGTGTTGACCTCGTTGGACTTCATGATCGCGAAAATCGCGATGATCCAGCAGAGGAAGATGCAGCCGATCGCCCAGCCCTTGTAGTCGGGGATCGAGTTGATGTCACCGCCACCGGGCATGCCACCCGGGGCTCCGTACGGCGCGGGCTGGCCATACGGGGAAGGCTGACCGTAGGGCGCCGGCTGGCCGTACGGCATGGGAGTCGCGCCCGAAGGCTGACCGTACGGTGCGGGCGTGGCACCGGACGGAGGGCCGTATCCGGGCTGAGGCTGCTGGCCATAGGGCTGCTGCTGGCCGTAGCCGGGCTGCTGGCCGTACGGGTTCGTCATCGGGGTCCCCACTGTTGTCGTACTTCCCGGCGGGTGGATCCCGCCGGTTTTTCCTTACTGCTGCGGCGTTCCGGGCCCGTTCGGCCCATCCGCACCACCGGGCGGCTGCTGCCTCAGCTGGTCCGGTGTGATCTTCTGCGTCGGCTCGGCTTCGTCGAATCCGGACGGCGCCTGCTGGGACTGCGGCTGACCAGGGCGGAGCACCTGGGTCGGCTCGGGCTCGCCGAAGCCCGGTCCGGGCTGGGACTCCGGGGAAGGCGCCGCGGTTCCCTGCGGCTGCTGGCCGAAGGGCTGGGACGGCTGCTGCCCGAACGCCTGCGGCTGCTGAGGCTGCTGCGGCTGTCCGAACGGCGACTGCTGCTGCGCGCCGAACGGCTGCTGCGGCTGCTGACCGAACGGCTGAGACTGCTGGGACGGCTGCGGGAACGCCGGCGAAGGCGGCGCCGGGAAGCCCGGGTTCTGACCGAACGGCGCCGACGCGGGCGTGGCGTCGGCTTCGCCCGGGACGACGACGGTGCTGAGGATCTTGTCGGCGAACGTCTGCTTCTTCTGGTCCCACAGCGGCCAGAGGTAGCCGAGCCCGCAGACCCAGCCGTCCAGGTTGTGGCACAGGTCCCGGACGAAGGCCATCAGCGGGCCGATCGGCTGCCCGTCGCTCTCCCGGACGAGCTTGATCTTCAGGATCTTCTTGCCGAGTGATTGGCCGGTGGTGCCCATGTTGATCCACCGGTTGTAGACGGTCCAGCCGAGTCCCGCGAGATACCCGAGACCGGCGATGAGCATGCCGACCGTGTACGAAGCCGTCGCGGAGATGATGGAGCCGACGATCGGGAGCACGACGATCGGGCCGAAGTCGATGAGCGTCGCACCCGCGCGCAGGCCCCAGTGGGCGTAGTCGGTCTGCGGACCGAACTGGGTGGCGGTCTGGCCGAACGGCGACTGCTGACCCGGCTGCCCGAACGGTGACTGCTGCTGCTGGCCGAACGGTGACGACTGCTGTTGCTGCTGCCCGAACGGGGACTGCTGCTGCGCGCCGAACGGCTGCTGCGCTTGCTGCTGGCCGAAGGGCGACTGCTGCTGCGGTTGCTGACCGAACGGCGACGAGGGCTGCTCACCGGCGGCCTGCTGACCGAACGGAGAAGACTGGTCACCCTGCGGCTGCACAGGTTGCTGGCCGAACGGAGAAGACTGGTCACCTTGCGGCTGCGCGGGTTGCTGACCGAACGGCGAAGACTGGTCACCCTGCGGAGGCTGCTGCCCGAACGGCGAGGGCTGCTCTCCCGATGGCGGCTGTCCGAACGGCTGCTGCGGCTGCGGTGACTGCTGCTGCCCGTCCCCCGGCTGGGGCCCGGATCCGGGTGGCGGCTGCTGTCCCGGCGGCTGCTGACCGTAGGGAGTGGTCATCGAAATCCCCTCGCTGGTTCCTCGCCCCTCGCGCACGGGGCCTCGTCGGCGACCCGGGCTGAATGTACGGCATGGGTACACGCCGAGCAGACCGGTGCGCGGGAGCGTACTCGGTGCCACCGACGATCCGGGGCCCGGCCCGGCACTCAGACGTGTAGCGAGGTGAACGGGGCGAAGGGCAGGTTACGGATGACGAACCAGACGACGAACACGACGCCGAACGCGAGCGGCGTCCAGCGCCAGTGCAGCCAGCTGTCCACCGCCCGGCCGCGCAGCCTGCCGACCGCCCAGGCGACGGTGCTCCAGACGAGCAGCAGAAGGACCACAAAGGACACCGCGTTGTAGTGCAGCGCGGCGGGGATGTCCCCGTGCAAAGCGCTGTAGACCATGCGCATGCCACCGCAGCCGGGGCAGGAGATACCCAGCACGGCCTTGGTGGGACAGACCGGAAGCGGCCCGCCCGGGGTGGTGGGATCGCCGAGCCAGAGGACGACGCAGCCCGCCGCGGCACCGGCGGCGATGCCCAGGGGCGGTCCCAGCGCGCGGGCCCGTGCTTTGAACCCGCGCGCCGGGAATCCCGTGTAGACGGACGTCGTCACGGCGTGAAGCTTCCCGCCGACGCTCCGATGAGGATCATCACCACGATGAAGATGATGTACAGCAGGAAAAGACCGCCGGTGGCGATCGCCCCCCACATGGACCACTTCTTCGCGTCGTCGGCGGCCTTCTGGGCTTCGGCGTGGAAACCCTGTGCCCACAACGTCTGCACCTGGCTCGACTTCACGATCGCCACGATACCCAGCGGCAAGCAGCACAACACCGTGCAGAGAATGGCCCACACCAGGTTGTTGTCCGGCGGAGGACCGTAGCTCGGCGCGCCGCCGTAATACGGCTGCTGCGGCGGTGGCCCGCCGGGAGGCGGGTAGTTCGGGTACTGGTCGGTCATGAGGTCTCCCCCTCGGTCGCCGGGATCAGCGGTAGTTGTTCACGTCCACCGAGGCCGCGAAGAGACCGAGAGACGTCACCAAGATGATCGAGACGATGTTGACCACGATGCCGACGATCGCGGCGATGATGGCCCACTTCTTGGCCGCGTCGGCGGCTTCCTGCGCGGCGGCGGTCTGGCCCTGGGCCCAGAGCGAGTTCACCTGGGTCGACTTGACGATCGAGACGATGCCGAAGGGCAGGCAGCACAGGATCGTGGTGAGGATGGCCCACACCAGGTTGTTGCTGGGCGGCGGGCCGGGGTTGCCGGAGGCGCCACCGCCCTGAGGGTCGCCGGAGTAGTTGGGCAGGCCCTGGTTGTCGGTCATTTACCGCTTTCCCTTCACGAATGAGATGTGGAAATCGCCCCGCGCGCCGCCGCCCGATCAGCGATCACCGGAGTCGAGGAGTGAGACTCTAAGGTCACCCGTCCGGTTCCACACCGTCAATCGGTCTCCGCGACCGAATCGAGACATTCCGTTAAGTCAGAAGCCCAGCCGTCGCAACTGACGGGGGTCGCGCTGCCACTCTTTGGCTACTTTGATGTGAAGGTCGAGGTAGACCTTCGAACCGAGAAGGCCTTCGATCTGCTGCCGGGCGCGGGCGCCGACGTCCTTGAGGCGTTCACCCTTGTGCCCGAGGATGATCCCCTTCTGGCTCGGCCGTTCCACATAGAGGAACGCGTGCACGTCGATCATGTCGTCCCGGCCCTCGTGGGGCAGCATTTCCTCGACGGTGACGGCGATCGAGTGCGGGAGTTCGTCCCGGACACCCTCGAGCGCGGCCTCGCGGATCAGCTCGGCGACCAGGGTCTGCTCGGGCTCGTCGGTGAGTTCGCCGCCCGGATACAGTTGCGGGCCTTCGGGAAGGTGACGCACCAGCAGGTCCGCGAGCGCGCCGACCTGGAAACCGTCCACAGCGGACACCGGGATGAGCTCGGCGAACTCCATGACCTCCTGCAGGGCGAGCAGCTGCTCGGCGACCTGTTCGGGTTTCACGAGATCCGTCTTGGTGACGACACCGATCACCGGGGTGCGCTTGGCTATCTTCTTGAGCTCGGCGGCGATGAACCGGTCACCGGGACCGACCTTTTCGTTGGCGGGCACGCAAAGCCCGACGACGTCCACTTCGGACCATGTCGAGTGGACGATGTCGTTGAGCCGCTCGCCGAGCAGCGTCCTCGGCCGGTGCAGGCCCGGTGTGTCGATGATCACCAGCTGGGCGTCGTCGCGGTGGACGATGCCGCGGATGGCGTGCCGGGTGGTCTGCGGCTTGCTGGAGGTGATCGCCACCTTGCTGCCGACGAGCGCGTTGGTCAGCGTCGACTTGCCCGCGTTGGGCCGTCCGACGAAACAGGCGAAACCGGAACGGTGCGGCTCGGCCATCAGTTCAGCACCTTGCCACTGGGGTCGGCGAGATAAATGGGCGCCTTTTCGGCGATGTCGCGCACCGCGTGCACGGACGCCTCCTTCAGCAGGCCTTCGCCGGTGACCACCACGGCGGCTTCGATTCCCTCGGCCCCGCTCGAAACGGCGGCGGCGACGGCGGCCTGGAGCGCGGTCAGCTTGAACGACGGCTGGTCGACCGTGCTCGCCGCGTAGGTGCGGCCGTCGGTGTCGCGAAGCGCGGCACCCTCCTCGGCCTGGGTGCGGGCTCGCGCGGACCTGGCCAGGGTCACCAGCTTCTCGTCCTCGGCGTCCAGCTCAGGCATGTTCGACACTCCTGTCACTTTCATCGGGCTGCGGGACCCGGGTGCGGCGCCTGCCCTGGGCTGCGTCGGTCACCGCGTCCGCGTCGGCGGGGTGGACGACCACCGTGGTGATCCGCATCCGCCCGCGCCGGTCCTTACCGCCTTCGGCGAACAGCCGAAGTCCGGCGACCTCGGCTTCGGCCCCCGGCAGCGGGACCCTACCCAGTCGCTCCGCGAGCAGCCCGCCCACGGTCTCCACGTCGTGGTCTTCGAGATCGATCCCGAACAGTTCGCCCAGGTCGTCGATCGAGAGCCGGGACGAGACCCGGACCGCGCCGTTTTCGAGTTCTTCGACCTCGGGGCGCTCGTCGGTGTCGGATTCGTCGGTGATCTCGCCGACGATCTCTTCGAGGATGTCCTCGATGGTGAGCAGGCCGGCGGTGCCGCCGTATTCGTCCACGGCGATGGCCATGTGGTTGTGCGAGACCTGCATCTCCTTGAGCAGGTCGTCGAGCCGCTTCGAGTCCGGCACGAAGCTCGCCGGGTTCATCAGCTCGTCGACCTGGCGCAGCGACCCGCCCTCGGCCATGTACGCGGGCATGAGGTCCTTGATGTTGACGACGCCCACGACGTCGTCGACGGAGTCGCCGATCACCGGCAGCCGGGTGAAGCCGGTGCGCAGGGCCAGCGCGAGCGCCTGGCGGACGGACTTGTCGTGCTCGATCCAGACGATCTCCGTCCGCGGCACCATGACCTCGCGCGCGACGGTGTCGCCGAGCTCGAACACCGAGTGGATCATCTCGCGTTCGGATTCCTCGACGACGCCGCGTTCCTGGGCGAGGTCGACCAGCTCGCGCAGCTCGACTTCGGAGGTGAACGGGCCTTCGCGGAACCCCCGGCCGGGGGTGATGGCGTTACCGAGGACGATCAGCAGCCTGCTGAGCGGGCCGAGGATGGAGCCGAGGACGCGGACCGGGCCCGCGACGACGAGACCGATCCGGTACGGGTGCTGGCGGCCGAGGGTGCGCGGGCCGACCCCGATGATCACGTAGCTCACCACGACCATCACGCCCGCGGCGACGACGATGGCGAGCCACAGCGGGCGGATCCAGCCGAGAATGTCGACGGTGACCAGCACGGTGGCGGTCAGCTCGCAGGTCATCCGCAGGAGCAGGATCAGGTTGATGTGGCGGCGGCGTTCGGCGATGACCAGGGACAGCTGGCGCGCGCCGGGGCGGCCGAGCCGGACGAGACCGTCGGCGCGGGCCTTGGAGACCGTGCTGACCGCCGCGTCGGCGGCCGCGAACACCCCGGCGAGCAGGATCAGCGCGATGGCGATGACCAGCAGGGCCGTGGGACTACCCATGTCCGCGGGCCTAGGCCGGAGGTTCTTCGGCGGGCACGGCGTCGAGGCCGGCGGTGCCGAGGAGCCTGTCGTCCGCGGAGCGCTGCGCGTCGCGCTTGTTGTGCGCGGCGACGGCCGCCTGGAACTCGCCGAGGATCCGCTTCTGCAAGCCGAACATCTCGCGTTCCTCGGCGGGTTCGGCGTGGTCGTAGCCGAGCAGGTGCAGCACCCCGTGAGTGGTGAGCAGGTGCAGCTCGTCCATCAGCGAGTGGCCGGCCGTCTTGGCCTGGTCCTTCGCGAACGCCGGGCACAGCACGATGTCGCCGAGCAGCGCGGGTGAGGCGTCGGGCGCGTCGGGGCGGCGGGACGAGTCGAGCTCGTCCATCGGGAAGGCCATCACATCGGTGGGGCCGGGCAGGTCCATCCACCGCTCGTGCAGGTCCTCCATCACCTCGAGGGTGACGAGCAGGATGGACAGCTCGGCGAGCGGGCTGACCTCCATCTTGTCGAGCGCGAACCGCGCGGCCGACACGATCGAGGTCTCGTCGACGTTCACGCCTGCTTCATTGGCGATTTCGATGCTCATGAACGGCGCTGACCCTTCCAACCGCTGCTCTGATCCTTGCTGTCCTGCAGCGCCTGCCACTTCTCGTACGCGTCGACGATGTCGCCGACGAGCTTGTGCCGCACCACGTCCTGGCTGGTGAGCTGGGCGAAGTGCAGGTCCTCGACACCTTCGAGGATGTCCCGGACCACCCGCAGGCCGCTCTTCTGGCCGTTGGGGAGGTCGACCTGCGTGACGTCGCCGGTGACGACGATCTTGGCGCCGAATCCGAGCCGGGTGAGGAACATCTTCATCTGTTCCGGCGTCGTGTTCTGCGCTTCGTCGAGGATGATGAAGGCGTCGTTGAGGGTGCGGCCGCGCATGTACGCGAGCGGCGCGATCTCGATGGTGCCCGCCTGCATCAGCCGCGGGATCGACTCGGGCTCGACCATGTCGTGCAGCGCGTCGTAGAGCGGGCGCAGGTACGGATCGATCTTCTCGTTGAGCGTGCCCGGCAGGTAGCCGAGGCGCTCGCCGGCTTCGACCGCGGGACGGGTCAGCACGATGCGGGTGACCTGCTTGGCCTGGAGAGCCTGGACGGCCTTGGCCATGGCGAGGTACGTCTTGCCGGTACCGGCGGGGCCGATGCCGAAGACGATGGTGTGCTTGTCGATGGCGTCGACGTAGCGCTTCTGGTTGAGCGTCTTGGGCCGGATGGTCTTGCCGCGCCGGGAGATGATGTTCATGCTCAGCACTTCGGCAGGCGACTCGGAGTCACCGGTGGAGAGCATGCCGACGGTGCGGCGGACGGTGGCCGGGTCGACCTGCTGGCCGCGGCCGGCGAGTGTCACGAGTTCCGCGAAGACACGTTCGGCGAAGGCGACGTCCGCGGGAGCGCCGGTCAGGGTGACCTCGTTGCCCCGGACGTGGACGTCGGCGGCGAGGAGCTCCTCGGCGACTCGGAGGTTTTCGTCCCTGGAGCCGAGCAGGCTGAGCGCGGCGGCGTCGGGGATGGGGAATCGGGACTGGGCCGCTTCGGTGACGGCGGCCTCGTCGGCCTTCGTCGGGGTGACGTCCGCGGGAACGTCGGGTCGGGCGGCTTCACCCGGTACGGTTCCGGCCACGTGGCCTCGGGCCTACTTCCTGCGCTTACGCTGCGATTTTCAACGACTCTGACAAGGTCGATGTTACTGGTTGCGGGTGTCGGCACGCAGTCCGGTTTCTCCCGGCGGCGCGCTTCAGCGTCCGAAATGCCCCAGCTGCTCGCCGCCGAGCACGTGCGCGTGCACGTGGAAGACGGTCTGCCCGGCGTCACCGTCGGTGTTGAATACCACCCGGTAGCCCGACTCGGCGATGCCCTCGATCTCCGCGACCTTGCGCGCCGCGAGCGCGACATCCGCCAGCAACCGCGGATCCGCAGCCGCCAGCTCGCCGATGTTCCGGTACCGCTTCTTCGGCACCACGAGCACGTGCACCCGCGCCTGCGGCGCTATGTCCCGAAACGCATACGTCGTCGCGTCCTCGTACACCTTGTCGGACGGGATCTCGCCCGCGATGATCCGCTCGAACAACGTCTCCGCGTCACTCATCCCCCCACCCTATCCCCCACCCGGCCCACTCTCCGCTACGCCGCGAGCTACCCGCCCGACACGCTTCCCTCTCACCAGGCGAGGGCCGCCAGGCCCTACGCCGGCCGCGAAGCTCTCCGCACGCTTCGCCTTGCTTCATGCTTCGCCTTGCTTCGCACTCACGTGCTCAAACCCGGATCTCGCGTGACTGAACCCGCAACTCACGTGATCAGACCCGTATCTCGCGTGATTGAAGCCGGAACTCACGTGCTCAGAGGCGGATCTCACGGCCCGGACACCGCACACCCGAGTTCCGGCTCCACGCACGCGAGTCACGGCTTCAATCACGCAAGTTCGGTACCCAAGCACGATGACGCAGGCGAGCCTCACACACGGCTCGCCTCTCACTCACCAGGCAAGGGCCGCCAGGCCCAATGCCGGTACCGAAGCCCACCGCAGCCTCCGCTTCGCTGCGTGGCCGCCAACCGCCGCCGGACGCACCGTGGGGGGTCCGGGG
>NZ_JBHXJK010000189.1:0-13036 GCF_042723255.1 Amycolatopsis thailandensis | reverse complement strand
CCTGGTGCCGGGGTTTTCCATTTGTCGCTTGTGGGTCGCTCACCTACCAAAATGCGACATTGGGAACCTCACGCGTGGTTGCCCGGCCCTCACCTGAGCGAGCGCCCGCGCTCCTGCCGCCCTGCCCCCCTCGGATGCCCGATGCCCCCGCGGGTCCCCCCCCCGCGATGCCCGATGTCCCCAATGTGGCATTGGGGACGCTCAACGACCCCAATGCCACATTGGGGGGCACCCGCCTCACGCCCTGAGCACCCGGGCTGAGAGTTGTCCACAGGCTGATCCCCTTGTGGACAACTTGGGGCTTCAGCACCGTTTCCGCAGGTCCCATCGGTCCCTCGCGATAAACTGGGCTGGGGACGCCCCCCGGGAAGGGCGGGGGCTGGGTTGGGGGAGAAGTGGGTGGAGGGGGTCAGTCGCCTTCGATGACGTCGGGTTCGACGCCGAGGTAGCCCGCCACCTGTTCCACGAGGACGTCGTGGACGAGTTCCGCGAGTTCGCCGGGGTCCTTCGCGCGCGCTTCGAGGGGGCGGCGGTAGAGGACGATGCGGGCTCGCGTCGGCAGGCCGGCGCGGTCGACGCCGGCGGGCACGAGCCGCGAGAGCGGGACGGCCCCGTCGTGCAACACGCCGTCCACTCCGGCCGGTGCGCCATCCGAGCGAACTTCGGGAACGTCGTCGACGGCGACGTCGAGCTTCGTCAGCTCGTGCCGCCACCGCGCTTCGATCGGTTCGAGCGCGTCCAAAACCAGCGCGTCGAACCTTTCCGCCCTGCTAGCGGCGGCGGGAAGGGTCGACGGATACAGCGCTCCGCGCAGGCCCCGGCCGTGCCGGTCCCGGCGCATCCGCCGTCGCTGTCGGGAATCACGAGCCGTCGCCACGAACCGAAGGGTACGCGCTCGGCGATTCAAAGCGCGTGTCGCCGGTACGCCGGGCCCGCGACGCGCTATCGTTCTCGATCGTGCGGAGCGTACGAAAGTGTTCGCGAACGGGTTGTCTCGAACCCGCTGTCGCCACGCTCACGTATGCCTACAGTGATTCGACGGCCGTGGTGGGCCCACTGGCCACCGCGAGCGAGCCGCACTCCTATGACCTCTGCGAGGCCCACGCCCTGCGGCTCACCGTGCCCAAGGGCTGGGAAGTCGTCCGCCACGAGGGCGCCTTCGCCGCGCCCGACCCCTCCGCCGACGAGCTGACCGCGCTGGCCGAGGCCGTGCGTGAGGCGGGCCGCTCGGACAAGCCCGCGCCGGAGCCCGAACCCGAGGGACCGTCAGGCAGGCGCGGCCATCTGCGCGTGCTGCCCGGCCGCGCCTGACACAAGGGCTCGCCGGTAGGCTTTCGAGCGCGCCAGAGGGCGTTGAACGAGACTATCGGCGGGGAGCAGGCGTGCCAGACCTTTCGGGCATCGTGAAGGCCTACGACATTCGCGGCGTTGTCGGTGAGCAGCTGGACGCGGCCCTCGTACGCGACCTCGGCTCGGCGTTCGCCCTGCTGATCAAGCCGGAGTCCGACTCCGTCGTGATCGGCCACGACATGCGCGACTCCTCACCCGAGCTGGCCACCGCGTTCGCCGACGGCGTGACCTCGCAGGGGCTCGACGTCGTGACGATCGGCCTCGCCAGCACCGACCAGCTGTACTTCGCGTCCGGGTCGCTGAACCTGCCGGGCGCCATGTTCACCGCCAGCCACAACCCGGCGAAGTACAACGGCATCAAGCTGTGCCGTTCGGGCGCGGCCCCGGTCGGCCAGGACTCCGGTCTCGCGGAGATCCGCGACACCGTCGAGCAGGGCGTGCCCACCTTCGCCGGCCAGCGCGGTTCGGTGACCGAAAAGGACGTCCTCGCGGACTACGCGGCGTACCTGCGCAAGCTCGTCGACCTCTCGGGCAGCCGTCCGCTGAAGGTCGTCGTCGACGCCGGCAACGGCATGGGCGGCTACACCGTCCCGACAGTCTTCGCGGGCCTGCCCATCGACGTCGTGCCGATGTACTTCGAGCTCGACGGCAACTTCCCGAACCACGAGGCCAACCCGCTCGACCCGAAGAACATCGTCGACCTCCAGGCGAAGGTGCGCGAGGAAGGCGCCGACGCGGGCCTCGCCTTCGACGGCGACGCGGACCGCTGCTTCGTCGTCGACGAGCGCGGCGAGCCGGTGTCGCCGAGCGCCATCACCGCGCTGGTCGCGATCCGGGAGCTGGAGAAGGAGCCGGGCGGCACCATCATCCACAACCTGATCACGTCGAAGGGCGTCCCGGAGATCGTCGCCGAGCACGGTGGCAAGCCGGTGCGCACCCGGGTCGGGCACTCGTTCATCAAGGCCGAGATGGCCAAGACCGGCGCGATCTTCGGCGGCGAGCACTCCGCGCACTACTACTTCCGCGACTTCTGGCGCGCCGACACCGGCATGCTGGCCGCGCTGCACGTCCTCGCCGCCCTCGGCGAGCAGACAGGCCCGCTTTCGGAGCTGACGGCCGAGTACTCGCGCTACGCGGCCTCCGGCGAGATCAACTCCACCGTGGACGACCAGGTCGCCCGCATGCTCGCGGTCAAGGACACCTTCTCCGCGCGTGACGGCGTCGAGATCGACGAACTCGACGGCCTCACCGTGCAGCTCCCCGGCGGCGGCTGGTTCAACCTGCGCCCGTCCAACACCGAGCCGCTGCTCCGCCTGAACGTCGAGGCCGCCGACGCCGAGGCAGTCCGGGCTTTGACCGAAGACGTACTGGCGATAGTCCGTGGGTAACGAATGTGGCGTGAAAACACACATAGAGACATCCCACAGGTAGGGAGTAACCATGGCCGTCACGCTTGACGCACAGTTGCTGGAGATCCTGGCCTGCCCGTCCCCCGACCACGCACCGCTGCGGACGGGGACGGCGGCCGATCCGGAGGCCGACGCGCTGACCTGCACGGAATGCGGTCGTGTGTATCCGGTCCGTGATGGAATCCCGGTACTGTTGCTGGACGAAGCCACCGAGCCGACGACCCCGGATGGCGCCCATGCCGACGGTCCCTGACGATTCCCTGCTCGACGATCCCGCGCGGTTGGCCGAGGCCGACACCGCGGGGCTGCTCCGTGCCGCCGCGATGGCGGGCGCCCAGGTCCGGGCGACCGCCGAAGCCGCGGCCGAACTCGAGCTGAGCGATCGCCTGGACGTCGGGCGCCCGCGCTCGCTCGTACTGATCGACAGGCCCGGCGTCAGCCGGACGCTGACCCGCCTGGTCGCCGCGCTCCTGACCCCGTCGTGCCCGGTGCCGGTGGTCGTCGCCGAGGTCGTGCCGAGCTGGATCGGCGCGCTCGACGTCGTTTTCGCGCACACCGACGACGCCGGTGACCGTGAGCTGGCCGCCTCCCTGGAGCGCGCAGCCCGGTTCGGGGCGACTGTCGTGCTGTCCGCGCCCGCCGAAGGTCCGGTCGCCGCAGCCGTCGCGGGCAAGGGATTGCTGCTCGCGCCGAGGCTGCCGGTCCCGCCGGAGATGGCCTTCCCGCGCGGCCTCGCCGCGGCCCTGCTCACCGCGAACGCGCTCGGCCTGCTCGTGGCCGATCTGGAGCAGCTCGCCGACCAGCTCGACGCGGAAGCCGAAAAGGACTACCTGGCCAGGGAGTCGTTCGCGAACCCCGCCAAGGCGCTGGCGCTGAAGCTGGCCGAGCGTCAGCCGTTGCTGTGGGGGCTCGACCCGGTCGCGGTCGCCGTCGGCGAGCACGCGGCCCACGCGTTCGCCGCCCACGCGGCCGTCGTCTGTGACGTGGAGGACTACCGCCAGGCGCTGGCCAGGCCCGCCTTGCGGCGGGCGGCGTTGTCCGGGGGCGTGGAACGCGATATCTTCGCGGACCCGGAGGAGGGGGTCGGCTCGACGCCGAGGGTGTTGCTCCTCTCGGTTCGGACCGGGCCGGCCACGGAGGCGGCCCGCTATCAGGCGGAAGACCTGCTGCCCGGTGCGGACGTGATCGCCCCGGCCGAAGAGATCGAAACGGACGAGATCGTGCGTGCGGCCGTTCTCGCGTTGCGTTTCGAGCTGGCCGCGGTCTATCTCGGATTGGCCGTCGGCAGCATCGGCGGCGCCGGGAGGTACACGCCTGCAACGGCGTGAGCCCCGCGTGCGACGTAAGAAATGAGGGCCGGCACAAACAACCCGTGCCCGGCGAGGAGTTGAGGTGACAGTGGAGCTGCTGCGCAATGCCGTGCGGCCCTACGCGTGGGGGTCCAGAACGACGATCCCCGAGCTGCTGGGGCGTCCGGTGCCGGCGCCACACCCGGAAGCGGAACTGTGGATGGGCGCCCACCCCGGCGACCCGTCCCACGTCATCGGCCCCGACGGCACCGAGCGGAGCCTGCTGGAGCTCGTCGAAGCCGATCCGGTCGGCCAGCTCGGCAAGAGCTGCGCCGGACGCTGGGGCGGCAGGCTGCCGTTCCTGCTGAAGATCCTCGCGGCCGAAGAGCCGCTTTCGATGCAGGCGCACCCTTCGGCCGCGCAGGCGGCGGAGGGGTACAAGCGTGAGGAGTCGGCGAGGATCCCGCGCGACGCGTCGAACCGCAACTACCCGGATCCGACGGCGAAGCCGGAACTCGTCTGCGCGCTGACGGAATTCCACGCGCTGGCGGGCTTCCGCGACCCGGAACGCACGATCGCGCTGCTGAAGGCGATCGAGACGCCCGGGCTGGCGAAGTACGCGGTGCTGCTGGAAGCCCAGCCGGATCCGGCCGGGCTGCGCGCGCTGTTCACCACCTGGATCACCCTGCCACAGGCCGCGCTCGACGAACTGCTGCCCGAAGTCCTCGATTCGTGCGTGAAGCACGTCCAGGAACGCGGCGAGTTCAGCGTCGAATGCCGGACCATCCTGGAACTCGGCGAGTCGCATCCGCGGGACGCGGGTGTGCTCGCGGCGTTGCTCCTCAACCGGCTCACCCTCAGCGCGGGCGAGGCGATCTACCTGCCCGCCGGCAACCTGCACCTGTACCTGCACGGTACCGCCGTCGAGATCCTGGCGAACTCGGACAACATCCTGCGCTGCGGGCTCACCCCCAAGCACGTCGACGTGCCGGAGCTGCTGCGCGTCGTCGACTTCGCCTGCGGTGAGATGCCGGTGCAGAGCGGGGAGCGCGGCAGTGCTGACGGGCCCTCGGCGGGAAAGAGTGCCTCGGACCGGCGCCTGTCGGTGTACCGCACCGACGCTCCGGAGTTCGAGCTGTCGCGGATCGAGTGGGAGGCCGGGGACGACGGCGAGATCGCCGTCCACGACGTCGGCCCGCAGATCCTGCTGTGCACGGCCGGTGGCCTGCTGGTGACGGCCGACGACGGCGAACAGGTCGAACTCCGCCGGGGCCAGTCGGTGTGGCTCCCGGCCGCCGACCCCGCCGTCCGCGTGCGGCCGCTCTCCGGCGAACGCACCCAGGTCTTCCGGGCGACCGCCGGCACCTGCTGATCTCTCACGTTCAGTCCTCTGGATGCGGTACTTGCACGCGCAAGGACCGCGTTCAGAGGACGAAACGCGTGGCCTTGGTCGAAGTGTGTGCGTTCCGTGTGGCGGGTTCCGCGACCATCATCCTTACGGGTGACCCGGCGATTGTCGTCGGCTTCTCCCGGATGACGATGGCCGAGGAGAGCAGCAGCAGTGACTTCCCATCCCGACGCGGTGAGCGGGCGCGCCTACCGGGTGCCGGTCACCGTGCGCCCCGCCGCCCTGCTCGCCGCGCTCGGAATCGCCGTCGTGACCGCGCTCGTCCCGGTCGTCGATCTGGTGCTCCCGCTGCCGGACAGCCAGGACCTGGCCGGCTCGGCTCCGGCGTTGGCGAGTCTCGCCGGTGACGCGATCGAGTCCGTCAAAGCCGCGGGTTCCGGCCTGCAGGACCTCGCCGTCGACGCGGAGAACAGGCTCAACCTTCCGCTGGTCGTGCTGATCACGCTCGGCGCTCAGGTGCTGCTCACCGCCGCGCTGGTCGTGAGCGGCACCCAGCCCATCCGCGTGATGCTGACCGTCGCCGGGCTGATCAACGTGTTCGCGGTCGCCCGGCTCGAACCCGCCACGCCGCCGGTGTGGGACGCCGCCGCCAACGGGGTGCTGGTGATCGCGCTGGCCTGGTTCTCCGCCCTCCGCCGCGAGCCGCGGCTCGCGGGACTGTGACTTCCGGGTGGTGCTCGTCTGAGGGGTCGGGCACCACCCGGTCAGGCCGGGGCGGGTTCGGTGAGCGACAACAGCAACCGGACGAGGGTCGAAGCGTTGGCGTCGTGGGGGACTTCCAATCGCTTCGCCTCTTCACCCGCCGCCTCGGCCGCTTCTGTTTCCCCGACGGCCTCGTACGCCCTGCGCAGCACGTGCAGGGTGAGGCTTGTCGCGGGTTTCCCGCCCATGGCGCGGAATTCGTCGAGACAGCGGCGCAGCACGGGAATCGCGCTGTCGGCCCGGCCGTCGCCGATCCAGCTCGCCGCGATCGCCCGGGTGCAGGAAAGCTCTCGCGGCCGTTCTTCGAGCGCGTCGGCCAGCAGTCGCGCGTTCTCGTAGGCCTGCACCGCATCGGCGCGCCGCCCGGCGCCGGCGAGGATCGCGCCCTGGGTGCGCAACGACTTCGCCAGCGCCGATTTCGCCGTCGTCCGGCGCAGCACCCGCACCGATTCCTCGATCGTCTCCAGTGCCTCCTCCTCGCGGCCGTCGAGCATCAGCGACCACGAAAGTCCTTGCAGGGCAACGCCGAGCTGGCGTTCGTCGCCGTTTTCGCGAGCGTGCGCCAGGCTCCGGCTGTCGATCTCCAGCGCCTCGGCGACCTTGCCGAGCCGGTGCAGCGCCGCGGACTCCGCGTGCAGCGCGTACGCTCCCGGCCCGGTTTCCTCCACAATGGACAGTTCGCGGGCTTGTGTCGCGGCGTGCAGGGATTCCCCGGCCCTGCCGAGGCCGACGAGGCAGCGCGCCAGATTCGTCTCGACCCACGCCCGCGCGGAAACGTCACCCAGTTCCGCCAGCTCCTTCGAGCATTCGCGGTACCCCTCCACGGCGCGTTCGTACTCGCCGCGAACGTGCAGCAACACCGTCAGGTTCGCCTCGGCGACGACCGCGATGTGCCTGTCACCCGCCTTGAGGGCGGCCTCGCGCAAGGTCTCGTACGCCGTCCGCATGTCGGTGTAATGGCTGTGCAGATACAGATACGCGCTCAGTCTTTCCAGTACCCGCAACGCTTTCCGCAGCCAGCCGACCGCGCACATCGACGAGACGGCGGAGACCAGGTTCGCCCGCTCGACGGAGAACCAGGCGCCGGGATCGCGCAGCAGCCGCTCGACCAGTTCGCCGGACAGCGGCTGGGCGGGCAGATCCTGATCCGACAACGGCATCGGCACCGTTCTCGGCAGGCGGCGGGCCGCCGTGTCGGCGAGGCACAGCGCCGCGTCCGACAACTTCGTGACGGAGGCGACCCGCTCGGCGCGGGATTCCAGCTCTCGCCCGAGCTCCGTGGCGAACACGCGCACGAGATCGTGCATCCGGAACCGCTGCTCACCGGTCGGGTCGGGACCGGTGGCTTCGAGCAGGCTGGCCTCGACGAGTTCGTCGATGGCCTCGTCCGCTTCTTCTTCGGCGCTGTCGGCGCTGTCGTTGACGAGGGTCGACACCGCCCACGCGGGAAGGTCGAGGGTGCGGCAGCGGCCGATCAACCGGAACGCGCGCCGCGCGGACGGGCTCAGCGCCTCGTAGCTCAACGCGATGCTGCCGCGGACCTGGAGATCGCTGACCTGGAGTTCGTCGAGGCGCGAGACCTCGTCCTCCAGCTTCCCGGCGAGTTTCCCGAGCGGCAGGCCCGGCCGCATGGCGAGCCTGCTGCCGGCGATCCGCAACGCCAGCGGGAGATTGCCGCAGGCCTTGGCGATCCGCTCCGCGTCCGCGCGTTCGGCACCCACCCGGCCCTGCCCGGCCAGGCGCTCCAGCAGGGTCATCGCCTCGGCGCCGGACAGCGGCGCGAGGTGGAGGCGATCCGCCCCGGCGAGCCCGGAAAGCCGCCGCCTGCTGGTGACCAGGACGGCGCTGCCCGGCGTTCCCGGCAGCAACGCGCGGACCTGCTCGGGGCCGGCGGCGTCGTCGAGCACCACCAAAACCCGCCGATCGGCGAGACGGCCGCGGTACGCCGCCGCCCTGGCCTCGACGTCGTCCGGGATGGCGGGGCCGGTGACACCCAGCGCGCGCAACAGGTCGCCGAGGACGTCGGCGAGGTCGCGGGGGTCGGAGGCGCCCGCCAGCGGGACGAACAGCTGTCCGTCCGGGAAGGACCGGCGGAGCCGGTGCGCGGTGCTGACCGCGAGGGTGGACTTGCCCGCGCCGGGTTCGCCGGTGATCACCGCGACCGGGACACCCGTACCGGCGCCGAGCAGCCCGGACAGCTTCGCGATCTCGCCTTCGCGGCCCGCGAGATCCGCGATGTCCGGCGGCAGCTGGCAGATCGGGAAGACCTGCGCCGTCTTGACGGGCGGCACCGGATCCTCGCCGCGCAGCACGGCGGCGTGCACGCGGCGGACTTCGGCGCCGGGCTCCACGCCGAGTTCCTCGACGAGCGTGGTGCGCAGCTCGCGGTGGACGGCCAGTGAATCGGCCTGCCGCCCGGCGCGGTGCAGGGCGATCATCAGCTGCGCGGCCAGCCGCTCGCGCAGTGGATGTTCGGTGATCATCGCCTGGAGTTCGCCGGTGAGCTCGCCGTGCCTGCCGTCGGACAGTTCGGCGTCGACGCAGTCTTCGAACGCGGCGAGACGTTCCGATTCGAGCCGGGCGACGTCCGCGTCGAGCCGGGGGAGGTGCAGCCCGGACAGGACCGGCCCGCGCCATTCCGCCAGTGCCCGGCGATAGTGCGCGGCGGCCGCCGCCGGATCGCCCGCCCTCGCCGCGGCCTTCCCCGCCGCGGCGGCCTCGCGGAAGGACAGCAGATCGAGGTCGCCGGGTTCGACGACCAGCCGGTACCCCTGCGGATCCCGCTCGATCTCCAGCCCCTCGAACCGCGCCCGCAGGCGCGATATGTAGGTGTGCAGATTCGAGGAGTACGACTTCGGCGGAGTGCCCGGCCAGAGCGTCTCGACCAGGGCGCCGACCGGGACGGGCGAGTTCGCGTTCAGCAGCAGGACGGCCAGCAGGGCACGCTGATGATCGCCGCGCGGCGCCGTGCGCCGCCCGGGCGGGCTCTCGATCGTCAACGGTCCGAGCACGCCGAATCGCGGCACGGGCACCTCCCAGGTCCTGAGAGGGGCGACCCTAGCGAGGGGAGCCGACAATTCTGTGACCTGTCCCGCCCAGCGCGTACCGGCTCATCTGCACTGCTAGCCTTCGAACCCGGCATATCGGGACACCATTTGGGGAGTTGCACGTGTCTGCAGGTGGCGGAACCAAGGCGATCATCGCCGCGCTCGTGGCGAACGCCGGAATCGCGGCCGCGAAATTCACCGGCTTCCTCATCACGGGGTCGTCTTCGATGCTCGCCGAGTCGGTGCACTCGCTGGCGGACACCTCGAACCAGGGGCTCCTGCTGCTCGGTCAGAAGACCTCGCAGCGCAAGGCGACCCGCGCGCACCCGTTCGGCTTCGGGCGGGACCGGTACTTCTACTCGTTCATCGTCGCGCTGATGCTCTTCAGCCTCGGCTCGGTGTTCGCGCTGTACGAGGGCATCCACAAGATCGGCGAGCCCGAGCCGCTGACCTCGCCGCTGGTGGCTGTCGGCATCCTCGTGGTCGCGATCGGACTGGAGTCGTACTCCTTCTACACCGCGATCCAGGAGTCGAAGAAGATCAAGGGCGACGCGGGCTGGTGGGCGTTCATCCGCCAGGCCAAGACCCCCGAACTGCCGGTGGTGCTGCTGGAGGACGCGGGCGCGCTGCTCGGCCTGGTGTTCGCGCTCGCGGGCGTCGGGCTTTCGGTCGTCACCGGCGAGCCGGTGTGGGACGGCATCGGCACCGTCATGATCGGCGTGCTGCTCGGCATCATCGCGATCATCCTGATCATCGAGATGAAGAGCCTGCTGATCGGCGAAGGCGCCTCCGAGACCGACCTCGACACGATCGTCGACGAACTCGCCGCGGGCAAGGTCGAGCGGGTCATCCACATCCGGACGCTGTACATCGGCCCGGACGAGATGCTGGTGGCCGCGAAGCTCGCGCTGGTGCCGGGGCTGGAGACCGGCGAGGTCGCACAGGCCATCGACGACGCCGAAGCGCGTGTGCGGGCGAAGGTGCCTACGGCGAAGCTGATCTACCTGGAGCCGGACCTGGACCGGTCGCTGGCGCGCTGAGCCTGCGGGCTCTGCCGGTCCCGGGAGCTTTCGAGTGTCATGAAAGGGTCGTTCAGGACGTTTTTCGTCCTGAACGACCCTTTCATGACATCGGGGCAGGGGAGGATTCCGGACGTTCGACGTCACGGGTAGAGACACTCAAGCCCTCGCGACCGCCGTCCGGCGCAACTGTCCGTACTCCGCCGATTACCGGCGCGACCTCCGGGTACTTCGTTGCTCTCCCACCGCGCTGCCGTCACGACCGGGCGATAAGGTCCGATGAACCGCAGTCAGGTGTAGGAGGTCAAGGGTGCCCGGAAACGGTCTGTGGCGTACGAAATCCATCGAGCAGTCCATCGCGGACACCGACGAACCGGGGACCAGGCTCAGGCGGAACCTGAGCGCGTGGGACCTGACCGTCTTCGGCGTCGCCGTCGTCATCGGCGCCGGAATCTTCACGCTCACGGCGCGCACGGCAGGCGATTACGCGGGGCCGTCGGTGTCGCTTTCCTTCGTCTTCGCGGCCATCGCCTGCGCGCTGGCGGCGCTCTGTTACGCGGAATTCGCGTCCACCGTCCCGGTGGCCGGGAGCGCGTACACGTTTTCTTACGCCACGTTCGGCGAGTTCATGGCGTGGATCATCGGCTGGGACCTGATCCTGGAGCTCGCGGTCGGCGCGGCCGCGGTGTCGAAGGGCTGGTCGGCCTACCTCGAAACCGTGCTTTCCTACATTTTCGGCAAGGGCACGAAGACGACGTTCGAGATCGGCGGTCTCCCGGTCGACTGGGGCGCCCTGATCGTGGTGCTGGTGCTGGCGACGTTGCTCGCTCTCGGCACGAAGCTGTCCTCACGGTTCTCGATGGTGATCACCGGGATCAAGGTCGCGGTGGTGCTGTTCGTGATCGTGCTCGGCATCTTCTACATCAAGGGCTCCAACTACAGCCCGTTCATCCCGGACGCCCAGACCGGCGGCGACTCGTCGGCCACCGGGGTGGACCAGTCGCTGTTCTCGGTGTTCGCGGGCAGCAGCAGCAGCTCGTTCGGCGTCTTCGGCCTGCTGGCCGCGGCGTCGCTGGTGTTCTTCGCGTTCATCGGTTTCGACATCGTCGCGACCACCGCGGAAGAGACCCGCAACCCGCAGAAGGCCGTGCCCCGCGGCATCTTCGGCTCGCTGGCCATCGTCACGGTGCTCTACGTCGCCGTGTCGCTCGTGGTCGTCGGCATGGTGAACTACAAGGATCTCGCCACTTCGGCCGGTGACGGCGGCAAGAAGACGCTCGCGTCCGCGTTCGCGGTCAACGGTGTCGACTGGGCGGCCAACATCATCTCCGTCGGCGCGCTCGCCGGTCTGACGACCGTCGTCATGGTGCTGATGCTCGGCCAGATCCGGATCATCTTCGCGATGTCGCGTGACGGTCTCATGCCGCGCAGCCTGGCGAAGACCGGCGCGAACGGGACGCCGAAGCGGGCGACCATCGTCGTCGGTGGACTGGTCGCCGTCGCCGCGACGTTCTTCCCGGCGGACAAACTGGAGGAAATGGTCAACGTCGGCACGCTGTTCGCCTTCATCCTCGTTTCCGCGGGCGTGATGGTGCTGCGCAAGACGCGACCGGATCTGCCACGTGCGTTCCGGGTGCCGTGGGTGCCGCTGATCCCGATCCTGGCGATCCTCGCCTGCCTGTGGCTGATGCTGAACCTGACCGTGCTGACCTGGTTGCGGTTCATCGCGTGGATGGTGCTGGGCGTGCTCATCTACTTCGTCTACAGCCGCCGCCATTCGCTGCTCGGCAAGAAGAACAAGGAAGAGAACGCGGAGTCCGTATCGGACTGATCATTCTCGTTTCGGCGGCCCACCATTCCTCTGTGGATGGTGGGCCGCTTTGTTCGGGGGCCCCGGTTTCGGTGTGAAATCGGTGTGCGATAGCGTCCGGGCTCTTGCCTCACCCTGACGGGTGAACGGGACTCGTGGAGAACACCGCGAGTCGACCTTCATCCCGCGAAAGAGGTAACCACGCTTCGCTCGTTTGTCCCCCGATCGGTACAGGAGAGCTCTGAATGCAGATCATGTCCGGACGGCGCGTCCGTTCAGCCGTCACCATCGTCGCGCTGGCGACCGCCGCCCTGCTCGGTACCGCCGGCTCGGCGCTGGCCTGCCACTCCGACGACGAACACGCCAAGCCGATCCCCGGCAAGGTCAGCAAGTGCGAGCAGGTCAAGGCCGGCGGCTCGGCTCTGTCCGACTCGGACTTCAAGTTCACCGGCGGCCCCGGTGAGAAGCGGCTCAACATCACCGGCCTCGCCGAGGGTGTCAAGGTGACCGCGATCGTCGTCCTCGGTGGCGACGACGGCTACAACGTCTACGAGCCGGGCAAGCGCAAGCTCTCCGACACCCCGCCGTGGACCGAGCTGCGCGCGCCGTTCAACCGCGACGGCAGCAAGGCGAACATCGACAAGTGGTTCGCGTGCGGCGAGAAGACCAAGCCGACCGAGCAGCCGAAGCCGTCCGAGCCGACGAAGACCACGACGGCCAAGCCGCCGACGACCGCTCCGACCACCACGGACAAGCCGTCGGAGACCTCCGCTCCGTCGAGCACCGCCGTCCCCGCCCCGAACGTCGGCGGTAACGGCGGCAACGGTGGCGGCCTCGCGGACACCGGTTTCGACAACGCCTGGCTGCTGTGGGCCGGTGGCCTGCTGGTCCTGGCCGGTGCCGGGGTCCTGGTCCTGCTGCGCGTGCGCCGCGGCAAGACCGACTGAAGCTAGTTCCAAGTACATGAAGGCCCCCTTCCTTGCGCCAGGCGCAAGGAAGGGG
>NZ_JBHXJK010000188.1:0-13045 GCF_042723255.1 Amycolatopsis thailandensis | reverse complement strand
GGCCCCCTTCCTTGCGCCTAGCGCAAGGAAGGGGGCCTTCATGTACTTCTGGGTGCGGCCGCTGTGGCTACTGGTGCGGCCGGTGCGAACGTGGCGCCCCTGAAGGTGGTGAAGGCCTCCTTCCCTACCTTCAGGGTAGGCAAGGAGGCCTTCACGGACCGGGCCGGCGAACGTGGCCCCGCTTCAGAGACCGGGCCGGCGAACGTGGCGCCCTTCAGGGAGCGGGCCGGCGAACGTGGCACCGCCCCGGAGGCTCAGCCCGGGTAGAACGGGTCCGCGTCGGTGACCGTGTGCGCCTGCGGCCGCCAGACCTCGCCCAGTTCGGAGGCGACCCACAGCCCACCCGCGTCCGCGACCAGGTTCTGCCTGCTCGGCGCCGCGGTGACGCCGTGCACCGGCGGGGTCAGGTTCGAGCTGTTGAAGGTGTCCATCCGCTGTCCGTCCAGCGGCACCTTGACCACCGGCAGCGAGCTCGACGAGGTCGCGGCGATCAGGTGGTCCTGGGTCGCCCAGTCGACGTCGACGACGTCCTTGAGGTCGCGTTCCTGCAGCTTGCGCGGCGCCCGCAGCGCCACCGAGTCCGCCGTCCGCACGATCGAGGCGACCACGAGCTGCCCGTTGACCACCGCGGCCAGCCGGGACCCGTCGCGCGAAAGGCGCAGTTCGGTGATCTGGCCGAGCCCGGTGAGCAGGGTCGCGTCGACGCCGGCCTTCACCCAGCGGCCGTCCGCGGCGAGCGTGATCCTGGCGACGGTGTTGTGGTCGACGACCGTCCACACCTCGCCCGAAAGCCCGCCGCCGCGGGCGACCGGGCGCCAGGTGGGGCGGCTCAGGCTGCCGCCGAACAGGTCGACCGAAGCGAGGTCGCGGCCCAGGTCGCCGACCCGGAGCCACTGCCTGCCGTCGCGTTCCTCGACCACGGCGAGCCGTTTGCCGTCGACGGACTGCCCGGCACTGACGACCTTGTAGCCGCCGTTGCCCGCGGGCCCGCCGACCGGCTGCCCGTCGCCGAGCGACCGGACCCGCCCGTTCACGGTCATCAGGCCCAGCAGCTCCGAGTTGGGCGCGATGTCCACGTTGTAGTTCGGCAGCTCGCTGGAGCGCCAGTATTCGTGTTCCGGCACCAGCGCGGTGCCGTCGGCCAGCAGCCGGATCCGGCTCAGGGTCACCGTCTGCAACGAGAGGACGATCTGCGCCGCGATCAGGTTCCGGTCGACGAGACTGGCCCCGCCGATCCCGGTCAGGGCGACGTCGAGTGTCCCGTCGTCGGTGCTTCGCACGTTGGTCTCGGTGGTGACCTGGTCGTTCAGCAGGTCCTTGACAGCGCCCTTCAGCTCTTCCGACGGCCCCTGGAGCACCAGGTCCATCACCCGGCCGGGCAGCCCGGCCTGCGGTTTCGCCGCGACGTAACGGAGGTCGGGGACGAAGGTGCCGGAGTCGGGCGAGTAGAAGCTGATCGGCACCCGGAAGTAGTTGGTCGCGAAGTCCGCGTCGGTGACGGCGAGATCCTGCGGCGGGTCCACGATCCGCCACTGGCCGTTCTGCTGCTTCCGCAGCTTGAACTGCTGCGAGTACTCGGCCTTCACCGGGATGAACGCGCTGTCGGGGCTCAGGTTGCCGAGTTTGAACCCGCGGACGTTCACCACCTGCTCGTCCGGGTTCCCGGTCGGCGTCCCGGTGTCGTAAACGGTGCCGAAGGTGTTGTCGATGATCGTCAGTCCCGGCGACGGCTTCCAGTTGCGCCGGGCCTCGTCGTCGAGGTAGACCCGCGCGTCGGCGTTCGCCGTGCCCGGGGTCGCGGAGTTGCGGATGAACTGGCGGACGACGGTCAGCGAGTCGAGCCCGTCCGCCGGTTCTGGGACGTCCACCGGCGCCTGCCCGGGTTTGTCCCCGGGGACGACGGCGGGCTGGGTCTCGAGCGGGATGTTCGCGCAGCCGGAGACCAGCAGGAACACCGCAAGCAGGGTCAGCAGCCGCTTCACCGGCCGACCTCCTCGGGCTCGGCGAGGATCGCGTCGGGCGCCGGGCGGACTTCGAGCAGTCCCGACGACGAGCCGTGCGGATCGGTCGCCTTGTGATCGGGCGGGGGCAGGACCAGCGGGCTCTCCCCCATCGGCGTGTCCTGCTGCCGCGGCAGCACGAGCCGGAAGCAGGCGCCGTGACCGGTCTCGCCCCACGCGTCGAGGACGCCGCCGTGCAGCCGGGCGTCCTCCTGGCTGATCGCGAGGCCGAGCCCGGTGCCGCCGGTGCGGCGGTTACGGGACGGGTCGGCCCGCCAGAACCGGTTGAAGACCAGCTCCGCCTCACCGGGCCGGAGCCCAACGCCACGGTCTCGCACGGTGATGGCTACCGCGGTCTCGTTGACCGCCAGCGTCAGCACCACCGGGTTTCCTTCGCTGTGGTCCACCGCGTTGGCGAGCAGGTTACGCAGGATCCGTTCGACCCGGCGCGCGTCGACCTCGGCGGGCGCCTCCTCGTCCGGCAGGATCAGCTCGACGGAGCTGCCCGCGTTGCCCGCGATCACCCGGACCTGTTCGACGGCCCTGGTCGCGATCGGCCGGACGTCGATCAGCTCGGCCGAAAGCTCCTCGACACCCGCGTCGAGCCTGCTGATCTCCAGCAGGTCGCCCAGCAGGGCCTCGAACCGGTCGAGTTCGTCGACCAGCAGCTCGGTGGACCGGGCGAGCCCGGCGGGGAACTGCTCGCGCGACGCGTGCAGCACGTCGGCGGCCATCCGGACGGTGGTCAGCGGAGTGCGCAGTTCGTGCGAGACGTCGGAGGTGAACCGGCGCTGCAACCCGCCGAAGTCCTCCAGCTGGCGGATCTGCCGCTGGATACTCGCGGCCATCCCGTTGTAGGACACGGCGAGTTTGGCGAGATCGTCTTCACCGAGCACGGCGAGGCGCTGGTCGAGGTCCCCGTCCGCGAATTGTTCGGCCGCCGCGGCGGCCTGCCGGACCGGCCGGACCACCTGCCGGGTGACCAGGTTCGTGATCCCGGCCAGCAGGAGCAGCAGGACGAGCCCGCCGACGAGCAGCGTGTTCTGCACGGTCGAGACGGTGTTCTGCTCGCTGGTGAGCGGGTACAGCAGATAGAGCTGGAGCGGGTTGATCATCGTGCTCACCGGCGCGCCGACGATCAGATACGTCGTCTTGCCGCCGTCGGCTTCGGTGGCCGTGTGGATCAGCCAGCTGAGCTGCTCGGTCTCCACGAACTGGCGCAGCCGGACAGGCACCTTGTCATAAGGACCCGCGGCCACCGGCTTGCTCGACTGGTCGCGGCCGCCCGCGGCGAGCACCGGTTCGAAGGTGCCCGCGGTCGATCCCGCGCCGTCCGGTGAGCTCGTCGTGCTGGAGATCTTCTTGAGCGCGTTGTTCATCCGCGCCGTCAGCGCTTCCGTGCCTTCGGTGCCGACGCCGACCAGCTCGCTGGCCGCGGTCTCGACGACCGCCCGGGTCTGCGCGATCGCCGCGTTCTGTTTGGTCTCCATCAGCCGGTCGGTGATCTGGTTCTGCAGCACCATGCCCAGCACGAACACCACGGCCGACGACAGTGCCAGCGTGGACACCGTGACCCGGAACTGGAGCGAATACCGCCACAGCTCGTTGAACGAGACCACCTTGCGGCGCACGAAAACCACGATGCGCCGGGCATGGCGCATCGTGGTTTGGGCAAGCTTTCGCAAGCGTCCGCTCATGGGGTGATCACGGCGGGCCGGCCTTGTACCCGACACCGCGGACCGTCAGCACCACCTCGGGGTGCTCCGGATCCTTCTCCACCTTCGAACGCAGACGCTGGACGTGCACGTTCACCAGCCGGGTGTCGGCGGCGTGGCGATAGCCCCACACCTGTTCGAGGAGTACCTCGCGGGTGAACACCTGACGCGGTTTGCGGGCGAGCGCGACCAGGAGGTCGAACTCCAGCGGGGTCAGCGGGATGGCCTTGCCCTCCCGGGTCACCTCGTGCCCGGGAACGTCGATCGCGAGGTCGCCGATCGTCAGCGACTCCGCGGGCTCGGCCTCGGTGCGGCGCATCCGGGCGCGGACGCGGGCCACGAGTTCCTTCGGCTTGAAGGGCTTGACCACGTAGTCGTCGGCGCCCGACTCGAGCCCGAGGACGATGTCGACGGTGTCGCTCTTGGCGGTGAGCATCACGATCGGCACGCCGGACTCGGCGCGGATCGCCTTGCAGACGTCGATGCCGTTCATCCCGGGCAGCATGAGGTCGAGGAGGACCAGGTCCGGTTTCAGCTCACGAAGCGCGGGCAGCGCTCGTGAGCCGTCGGCCACGACGGCTGTGTCGAACCCCTCCCCACGCAGCACGATGGTGAGCATCTCCGCGAGAGCAGGGTCGTCGTCGACGACCAGAACACGTGCCTTCATAAACCTATGTTCGCACTAGTTTCCCCGCGCGAGCGCGCGACCCGGCGATGTGACCACCAGAAAGATCATCGAATCGGGCAAATTGCTCCATCCGAGTAGGGTCTTCGGGCCCTAGAGGGCACGTCGGAGCTTGGTGAACGGCCTCGGGGAGTCGATCGCGAAGACACCGGCCAGGACGTGGCCGCGGTGATAGGTCGCGACGAAGCGCTTCGAAGCGACGTCGCCTTCGACGATCCGCACGTCTTCCGTGGCCACTCCGGCGAATTGGAGCCGCCGTCCGTACTGATCGGACCAAAAGTAACCGTGTCGTGCGAAATGCGTGACGGTCGCACCGGCGAGCAGGTTCTCGACAGCGGCGCCCGCCTGCTCGTTCGCCGCCGTCCAGTGTTCCGACCGGACACGCCTTCCGCGCAGACGGCAGCGGTACCGCGCGACGTCACCCACCGCGATCACCCGGGGATTCGCTGTGACACAGCCGGAATCGACGAGCACCCCGTCGTCGACGGCGAGCCCGGAGCCGGTCAGCCATTCGGTGGCAGGCCGCGCCCCGACTCCGGCGACGACGAGATCGGCGCGGATCTCCCGGCCGTCGGCGAGCCGCACACCGGTGACGCGTTCGGTCCCGGCGAACCCGGCGACGGCGACTCCCGCGATCAAGCGGACGTCGTTCTCGGCGTGCAGTTCCCCGCACACCGCGCCCATGCGCGCGCCGAGGACCGGGGTGAGCGGGACGGGCATCGCCTCGATCACGGTGACGTCGTGGCCGAGCAGGCGACAGGCGGACGCGACCTCCGCGCCGATGAATCCCGCGCCGACGACGACCACCGAAACGGGGCCGGCGGCGAGATCCTGTTTCAAGGAGACGGCGTCGTCCAGCGTCCGCAGGGTGTGAACGCCTTTCAGATTCCTCGCCGCGCCAAGGGTTCTGGCCACCGCCCCGGTCGCGATGACATAGCCGTCGGCGGTGATCGTGGTGCCGTCGGCGAGTGTCACGCCTTCGCGGCCGAACTTTTCGGCACGGACACCGATCCGCCATTCGGCGTCAAGTCCGTCGAGGCCGTCCTGCCCGGCGAGCGCGAGATCATCGGCGGATACCTTGCCCAGCAAGAAATCCTTCGACAACGGCGGCCGGTCGTACGGCGGTTCGGCGCCGATCATCACCAGCCGTCCGCCGAATCCCCGCGCGCGCAACTCCTGCGCCGAACGGAGTCCCGCCAGCGAGGTGCCGACGACGGCGACCGTTCTCAAGCGACGTCCTGTCTTACCCCGGTGTCCACGTAGATCACCCCGTCGGCGACCACGACCGGGTACGTGCGCACGGCGCTCTTCGCGGGAAGGCAGTCCGGGACGCCGGTCCGCAGATCGAACCGGGCGGCGTGCAGCGGGCATTCGACGAAGCAGTCCTCGATCCAGCCGTCGGCGAGCGACGCGTCCTGGTGGCTGCACGTGTCGTCCAGGGCGTAGAAACCGCCCTCGGAGTGGAAGACCGAAACAGGCACGGGACCTTCGAGGCGGAGAGCTTCGCCCTCGGGAAGTTCGGAGACGGAGCAGGCACGGATCATCGGGGCCTCCGGGGAAAAGGACCGACGGTTGTCGATGTTGCGTATTACGAGACTGGACGTGCTCTGCGCAACAATCACCCTCGAGGGGCCGGTGCGTCAAGGGATTCGCCCACTCAGCCGAACGGATCCCGGCGAAACGGCTACTGTTGCGTCATGCGGAACCAGGACGCGGGGAACGCAACGCCCAGCCAGGTGCAATCCGTCGACCGCGCGATCAGCGTGCTGGAACTGCTGGCGCGCAACGGGGAAACGGGGATCACCGAGATCGCGGGCGAACTCGGCGTGCACAAATCGACGGCTTCGCGGCTGCTGAGCGTCCTGGAGAACCGCGGCCTCGTCGAGCAACTCGGGGAACGCGGCAAGTACGCGATCGGCTTCGGCGTCGTCCGGCTGGCGGGTGCCGCCACCGGCCGGATGGACCTGGCGAAACTGGGCAGGCAGACCTGCCAGGGCCTGGCGGAGACGCTCGGCGAGACGGTCAACATCGCGATCGCCGACGACGGGGTCGCGATCAACGTCAGCCAGGCCCGCGGCTCGGCCGCGATCACCACGCAGAACTGGACCGGCCAGCGCACGCCCCTGCACGCGACGTCCAGCGGGAAGGTGCTGCTCGCGTACATGGGCGACGCCGAGCGCAAACGCTTGCTCCGGCGGAAACTCGAACGGTTCACGCCGCGGACCACGGTCGATCCGGACGAGCTGACAGCGGAACTGGAGCGTGTCGCCGAGGACGGGTACGCGGCCTGTTTCGAGGAGCTGGAACTGGGGATGCACGCGGTCGCGGTGCCGGTGCACGGCCCCGGCGGGGACGTCGTCGCGGCGATGAGCGCTTCCGGTCCGTCGTACCGGCTTTCGAAACAGCGGGTGCGGCAGATGGTGCGGCCGCTCGCCGAGGCCGCCACGGACCTCTCGGCACAGCTCGGGTACTTCACGGAGTGAAGCTGGCCAGCCCGGTCACACCCTCCGCGCGTGCGATGAAAGGCCCCTTCATCGCATCGGTCAGGCGGGTTCGACGGCCAGCCAGAGTTCACAGGTGGCGGTCCCGAAGTCGTCCGAGTGCTCCAGGATCGTGACGATCGACGGTCCCGGCCGCAGGCGCCACGGGTTGGACGGGAACCATTCGGTCGCCGTCGCCGCCCACACCTTCTGCAGTGCCTCCGGATGCGGGCCGTCGGTACGGAACACCGCCCACCTCCCGGCCGGCACCTCGATGACGTCGAGATCGCCAGGGATGTCACCGGTGACGGCGACCCCGTGCAGATAGGTCAGCTCGGCATCGTCCGGGTCGAGGGCGTCGCTGACCTGCAGCAGTCCCGGCGGTTCGGTGTCGCTGAGCGCTTTCAGCCGGGCGTGCGCCTCCGGCGGCAGCGCGGTGATGTGCCGCTGGATGTGCGGGTTGACGCCTTCGTGGACGAGCGGGACGCGGGTCGCGTGCCCGGCGAGCCGGAAAGCGGGACGGTCGACGATACGGGTTTCCATGGGGATGCTCCCTTCGACGCTCAGGCGGAACCTGAGCCGCGGTTGTGTGCGAAGGGGCCCACCGTCGCGGCGAACCTCACCGGGACCGGCGCCGTGGACTGCCCGGAACGCCCTGCCGAACGCCTCGGCCGAGCCGTAGCCGTACCGGACGGCGATGGTCAGCAGATCGCCCTCGCCACGGACGACGTCGGCGACGGCGGCGGTCATGCGGCGACGGCGGACGTACTCCGACAGCGACATTCCCGCCAACGACGAGAACATCCGGCGCAGGTGGTACTCGGTCGTGCCGGACGAGCCGGCCAGCCCGGTGACGTCGAAGTCGTCCTCGAGGTGCTCTTCGACCAGATCGACGAGCCGATTGAGTGCCGAGATCACGTGGCCTCCCTTCACCGTCGACTCTGACGCAGCGCGACCGGACCGCGCCCGATCGTCGCGGACCGATGCGATCATGCGACACGCTTAGCACACCCTGCCGCGCGACAGTCGAACGCCTGTTCTAGGATGTGCCGGGTACCACCCCATACCCGGGCAAGGAGCGACACCGACGATGACCGTGGATGCCTTGACACGCACTGACGCCGTGTCCGAAGAAGCGGCTACCGAAGCGCCCGTCGACTCGACGCCGCAGGCGGAGACCACCTCGGAGACCAACTCGGAGAACACCGAGGCCAAGACCGAAGCCCCCGAGGCTTCCGCGTCTTCGGAGACCCCCGCCGAAGAGAACACGGCCGAGTCCCCCAAGCCCAAGCGTGGCCGCCCGAAGGTCGCCACCACCGCGAAGAAGACCCGCACCGTCGAGCTGACCCTCACGGTCACCGGCACCGCCGACGGCGAGTGGCAGGCCGAGCTCAAGAACGGCGCCAAGTGGGTCGCGAAGGGCCTGGAGATCCCGGCCGCCGCCGTGTCCCGTGCCGCCAAGGAGCTGCACGCGGATCTGTCGGGCCCGATCGACGAGGTCATCAACGCCGCCCGCGAGCTGCAGGCCGCGAAGGTGGCCCAGCTCGAAGCGGAGCTGGAGAAGGCGAAGCTGGCGCTGGCCGAGCTGGACGCCTGAGACTTTCCTCCTGACCGGGGCGGACGCTGGAAACTTCAGTGCCCGCCCCGGTTTTTTTCATTCCGCGATCGGCGGCCGCGCGGGCAACGGCGTCTTGAACTCGACCCACTGACTGTCCACAATGGCCTCGACGCTGTGCGGGACGCCGCGCGGGTGGACGATCGTGCCGCCCGCCTCCAGCGTCACCTCACGGCCGTCGAGCGTGCCGCGCAGCGAACCCGAAATCAGGTACACGATGCTGTCATGGTCGTGGCTGTGCACCGGAGAAGCGACACCGGCCGGATAGTGGATCTCGTACGCCAGACCGCCTTCCGCCGTCGCGAGCGTCCGGAACCGGCCCTGTCCGCCGAGCAGCGGCAGACCCTCCACTGTGGACATGGCGGTCCAGGTCATCGCACGGATTCCATGGCAGCGGCCTCCTCTTCGCGGTCCGGGTCGCGGGCGAGCACGACACCGATGATGCTCACCACCGCGGTCGCGAGCAAGTAGACCCCGATCGCCAGCCAGGTGTCGAAGCCGGCGAGCAGCGCCGTGAACAGCAGCGGCGCGGGCGCCCCGCCGATGACCCCGGCGAGGGTGTACGCCAGCGAGCTGCCGGTGTAGCGCAGGCGCGGCGAGAACTGCTCGGTGACGAGGGCGGCCTGCGGGCCGTAGAGCGCGGCGTGGATGACCAGCGCGAGCACGATCCCGATCGCCAGCATCGCGAACGAACCACCGCTGACCATCGGGAAGAACACGAACGGCCAGATCCCGGCGGCGATGGTCGCGACCAGGTACAGCTTGCGCCGCGACACCCGGTCCGAGAGCGCGCCGAACAGCGGCATCAGCACCAGCTGGAAAGCGGAACCGATCATCACCGCGGCCAGCCCGGCGCCGCGCGAGAGGTCGGTGTGCGTGGTGACGTAGGTGAGGACGAAGACGGTGAACAGCGCGTAGAGCACGTCCGGGCAGACCCGGATCAGCACGGCCGCGACGAGCGCGCGGCGTTCGGTGCGGAAGACCTCGGAGATCGGCGCCGACGAACGCTCGCCACGCTCCTGGATCTTCTTGAAGACCGGCGTCTCCTCCAGCTTGAGCCGGATCCAGAGGCCGAATCCGACCAGCGCGCCCGAGAGCAGGAACGCGATCCGCCAGCCCCAGCTGTTGAACTGGTCCTCGGTGAGCAGCGCGGCCAGGACGGCGAGGACACCGTTGGCGAGCAGGTTGCCCGCGGGCGGGCCGATCTGCGCGGCCGACGCCCAGAACCCGCGTTTGCCCGGATCCCCGAACTCGCTCGACAGCAGGACGGCGCCACCCCATTCGCCGCCGATGCCGACGCCCTGTGCGAACCGCAGCGCCACGAGCAGGACGGCCGCGAAGCCGCCGATGTTCTCGTACGTGGGCAGGACACCGATGAGGAACGTCGCTACGCCGGTGAGCACGAGGGTCATGACCAGGATGCGCTTGCGCCCGAGCACGTCGCCGAGGCGGCCGAAGAGGAAACCGCCGAGCGGCCGGGCCAGGTAGCCGACGGCGTAGGTGGAGAACGCCGCCATCGTGCTCGCGAGCTGGTCTCCCGACGGGAAGAAGAGATGCCCGAAGATCGTCGCGGCCGCCACCGAGTAGGCCGCGAAGTCGTACCACTCGAGCGCGGTCCCCGAGAGGCTGGCCGCGAAGGCCTTGCGTAGCGAGCGCCGGTCACCGGCTGGTGAGGTCATGTCCACTTCCCGTCCGTAGAAGGTCCGCAACCCCGCCGGGAGGGGTTGAATTGCGGATATACTCCTTGTATACAAGCTGTATGCGCAACCCCCAATCTCGGAGGACCGATGCCTGAGCTGCGTTTCACCCTTCCCGACGGCCAGGAGCGGCGGACCGAGGTCCACACGCTGCTGAACGCCGGATACGCCGGTCGCAGCCAGGAGGACGTCGCCGCCCATGTGGCCGAACTGGCCGAACTCGGCGTCCCCGCGCCCTCGGTGATCCCGGCGCTCTACCCGGTCGCGCCGTACCTGGCGAGCCAGACCGAAGAGGTCCCGGTGCAGCACGAGAAGACCTCCGGTGAGGCCGAGTGGGCCATCGTCATCACCGGCCCCGCGCCCGAGGACGTCCTCCTGACCGCCGCCTGCGACCACACCGACCGCGCGCTCGAAGCGCACGGCGTCGCGTGGAGCAAGAACGCCGGCCCCGACGTCCTCGCCGCCAAGGCCTGGCGTCTCGTCGACGTCCAGGACCGGCTCGACGAGCTCACCCTGTCCGCCTGGGCGGGGGAAACCCTGATCCAGCAAGGAAAACTCGCGGAGCTGCTGCCGCCGTCGTACTGGCTGGACGTGCTGCGCGAACGCGACCTGTACGCCCCGGGCACCGTGCTGATCTCGGGCACGATCCCGATGGTGCACGGCGTCGACCAGTTCGCCGACTCCTGGCGCGTGGAACTGGGCGACCCGGCGACCGGCGAGACGATCGAACTCGCCTACAGCGTGCGGCGGCTGCCCGAACCGATCGGCTGAAGCAGTCCGCCGAGGAAGGCGCGGTACTCGCCCTTCATCGGCAACTCCCTGTCGACGCGGAGGCGGCGGCGGGTCGCGGAGACCTCGATCTCCCGCACCGGGTCGAAACCGGTGCGCTCGAAGGACTCCCAGTACAGCCCGACGCCGCGCCGCTGCCAGGCGGGGACTTCGGCGAAGTTGACGCCGTGCGCGAAAAGCAGCTCGTTCTTCTCGGAGACGCCCGCGCCTTCGAGAGCCGCTCCGGCCTCACTCGCCGATTTCCCCGCCTTGCGCAGGATCCAGTAGCACCAGCCGTTGAGCGCGCAGCGGGTCGCGTCCGCCTGGCGCCAGGAGAAGTAGTCGACGACGTCGTCCGCCGTCGTGCCGAGCCAGACCCGGCCGTCGAAGTGCGCGGGCACTCCGGCCGCGTGGGTGAACGCGGCCGACGCGACCCCGGCGGAGATCGACACGAGCTTCTCCACACCCCGGCCGAACAGGTCGGCGGACGGAGGGAGCACGAGCGAGATCTCGTCGCTTTCCGTGTACACGTAAGGCGAAGCGAACTCCGTCGACAGGGCGCTCGCCGCCTCGGCCATACACTCGGCGAAGCGCGGGTCGAACGGCTTCTCGAACCGCGCTTCGGTGAACTTGGAGAAGCTCCGGCCGTCGACGCGGAGCACCGTCCAGGAGCCGGGCGGCACGGTCAAGCCGTGGAACCACTCGCGTTCCCGTTGCCGCGCCTCGAAATCACCCGCGTCCATGGTCACCCCGCTCCACGACGAACCCGCCCGCGCCGTCGAAACCCACGGTGTACAGCTCGTCGAAACCGTCCTCCGCGGTCGGTCGCCGCAGCCGCTTGAGAGTCGCATAAAGACCGACGTCGGGCACCCGGGTTTTGCCGTTCCGGCGGGCGTTGCGCTCCTGTGAACCTTCGAGATCCGGCGGGAACCAGTACCCGGCGACGCGCGCGCCATGGCGTCTGGCGACCTCGATCAGCGGCGCCCACTCCTCGGGCGACGGGTTGGTGTTGTCCACGACCACCGAACGGCCGTCTTCGAGCGCTTCGGCCAGCATCCGCAGCTGGCGGACCTGCCGTCGCCTGGCGTTCGGGAAGTGGTCCTTGCTGAGGTGGACGTGCGTGCCCGCGAACTCCCGCCGGGAGAACGTCGTCTTCCCGGACGCCTGGAGCCCGATCAGGATCACCACCTCGGCCACGCCCGACAACCTATCCGAGAAGTTAGGCAAGGCAATAGTCAATAAGGATTGCCTGCATTTACCGAAAAGATTTCCTCTCGCCGATTCCCGTTCTCCGTGTTTCACTGAAAAGGTGACCGAAACCGTATCGACCGAACATCCCCACGAACCGCACGCGGATCTGAGCGGCAAACTGAACTGGCTGCGCGCCGGGGTCCTCGGCGCGAACGACGGGATCGTGTCGGTGGCGGGCATCGTGGTCGGCGTCGCGGGCGCGACCACCGACTCCACCACGATCGCGACCGCGGGAATCGCGGGACTGGTGGCAGGCGCGCTTTCCATGGCGGGCGGCGAATACGTCTCGGTGAGCACGCAGCGCGACACCGAACGCGCGCAGTTGCGGCTGGAAAAGCGCGAGCTGAAGGAGATGCCCGAAGCCGAAGAACGGGAACTCGCGGAAATCTACGAGTCGAAGGGCCTTTCTCCCGAACTCGCCGCCGAGGTCGCCCGCGAACTGACCGAAAAGGACGCGCTGCAAGCCCACGCCGAGGCCGAACTCGGCATCGATCCGGACAATCTGACCAGCCCGTGGCAAGCGGCTTGGGCCTCGCTGGTCGCGTTCACCGTCGGCGCGCTGCTTCCGCTGCTGGCGATCGTGTGGACGTCGACCTCGGCGCGGGTCTGGGCGTGCGCTTCGGCGGTCGTGGTCGGGCTGGCGCTGACCGGGTTCATAAGCGCGAAACTCGGCGACGCCCGCGCCGGCCGCGCGATCGCGCGGAACGTCGGCATGGGCGCGCTGACGATGCTGGTGACGTACTACGTCGGCGTGCTGTTCGGCGTCAGTGTCGGCTAGCCGTGCTCAGACACGGAACTCGCGTGATCAGAGACGGAACACGCGTGTTCCGTCTC
>NZ_JBHXJK010000187.1:0-13111 GCF_042723255.1 Amycolatopsis thailandensis | reverse complement strand
GTTGAAGGTTGCGAAAGTGGCTTTCGCGACATCCCGAACCCAGCCGAAGCTCACCTCGGGCGCGCCAGACCTGCCCGAGTGCAATGAAGGGGCCTTTCATAGCAAATTTCGCTATGAAAGGCCCCTTCATTGCACGTAGGGAAACCAGGATCAGCCGCGCAGCATCTCCGCGACCAGGAACGCCAGTTCCAGCGACTGCTGCGTGTTCAGACGCGGGTCGCAAGCGGTCTCGTACCGGCCCGAAAGATCCAGGTCCGAGATCTCCTGCGCGCCACCGAGGCATTCGGTGACGTCCTCGCCGGTGAGCTCGACGTGGATACCGCCCGGGTAGGTACCGAGCTTGCGGTGCACCTCGAAGAAGCCCTGGACCTCGTCCACGATCCGGTCGAAGTGCCGGGTCTTGTACCCGGTCGACGCCTCGTGGGTGTTGCCGTGCATCGGGTCGCACTGCCAGATGACCTTGTGCCCGGACGCCTCGACCTTCTCGACGATCGCGGGCAGGACCTCGCGGACCTTGCCGTTGCCCATCCGGGCGATCAGCGTCAGGCGGCCGGGCTCGTTGCGCGGGTCGAGCCGCCGCACGTACTCGACGGCCTGTTCGGGCGTGGTCGTCGGGCCGATCTTGAGACCGATCGGGTTGGCCAGCAGCTCGGCGAACGCGATGTGCGCGCCGTCGAGCTGCCGGGTCCGCTCGCCCACCCACAGGAAGTGCGAGGACAGGTTGTACAGCTTGGGGTTCGCCGCGTCCGCGCGGTCCATCCGCAGCATGGAGCGCTCGTAGTCCAGCAGGAGCGCCTCGTGGCTGGCGAAGATCTCGGTGGACTGGAGCGAGGTGTCGGTGACGCCGCAGGCCGACATGAACCGCAGGCCGCGGTCGATCTCCGCGGCCAGTGCCTCGTAGCGCTCGCTGGCGGGCGAGGACTTCACGAAGTCCTTGTTCCAGTCGTGCACCTGGTGCAGGTCGGCCATGCCGGCGCCGGTGAGCGCGCGGACGAGGTTCATCGCGGCGCCCGCGTTGGCGTAGGCGCGGATCATCCGGCCGGGGTCGGGCACGCGGAGTTCGGGCTTGGCGACGAGCGAGTTGATGATGTCGCCGCGGTACACCGGCAGGCCGAGCGCGTCGGTGGACGCCGAACGCGGCTTCGCGTACTGGCCCGCGATCCGGCCGACCTTCACCACCGGCAGGCTCGCGCCGTAGGTGAGGACGACGGCCATCTGCAGCAGGGTGCGCAGGTTGGCGCGGATGTGCGGTTCGGTGTTCGACTCGAACGTCTCCGCGCAGTCACCGCCCTGCAGCAGGAACGCCTCGCCGCGGGCGACCATGGCGAGCCTGTCGGAGAGCCGGTCGATCTCGGCGGGGACGGTGATCGGCGGCACGCTTTCCAGCACGCCGCGGACGCGTTTCGTCAGCTCCGCGTCCGGCCACTCGGGCTGCTGCGCGGCCGGGCGGGAAAGCGCGTCGTCGAGCCGCTCGCGCAGCCCGGGAGGCAGAGGGGGCAGTTCGGGGAGCGTGTCGACGGGAACGTCCACTGTCCAGTTCACGGGCACCAGGATATGCCTGGCCGAAAGCCGCCCGCCCACCGGGACGAAAGTCCCAAAAGGTGGACGGGCGGCGGAGGAGATCAGGCGGCCTGCGCCTTGTTGTAGAGGTTCTGCGCGTCCGCGCCGAAGTACGGGCCGAACATGTAACCCGGCAGGAAGTTGTAGCCGAAGCTGTTCACCGAGGCCTGGACGCCCGCGCCGGTCGCCTCGCTGAAGTTGAGGAACCACGGGCCACCGCTCGAACCACCGGTCATGTTGCAGTTCATCCCGTGGTCCTTGGTGAGCAGGAAGTCGGTGAACGTGCTCCCGCTGCAGTAGATCAGTTTCGTGCCGTCGTACGGCGCCGCCGCCGGATACCCGAACGTGTACATCGACTGGTTGCGCGCCTGGTTGAACGCGATCCCCTGCGCGCCGACGACGTCGGTCAGCTTCTGCCCGTTGAGCTGGTTCACCACGGCCGCGCCGACGTCGTAGTTCATGTCCTCGCTCGCTTCCCACTGCGGAGTGGTCAGCGTGCTCTTCGCGGCCCACGTGCCGTAAGGCGTGTTGCCGTTGTTATAACCGGGAGCGAAGGTCCAGTTCGTGTGCCAGGCGCCTTGGTACTTCACGCAGTGCCCGGCCGTGATCACGACGCTGCCGTTCGTGCTCGTCACCGCGTCACCGGAGCACGACGCGTTCCGCCCGCCCATGGTGAAGAACACGCGACCGGCGGTCTGCACGACCTTGCCCGCGCCCGACCACGCGCCGCCGCCGTTGGGAATGCTCTGGATGATCGTGCTCGTGCCCTTGGCGACGTCCTTCGGCGTGAAGGCGGGCGCGGTGACCAGCTGGTCGATCGGCACCGCCGACCGCATCCGCTCCGGCGTCCAGTAGGCGGCGACGGCCTGCGCGTCGGCCGCCGCCTGATGGTGGGCGGGCGCGGCCTGTGCTGGACTCGCGACCGCGGTCAGCGCCGTCACCGCCAGCCCCGTGAGCGCTGCCAGGATCCCCGTCCGGAAAGCCGTCCTCTTCATGGCGTACCGCCTTTCGCCACCGGTGAATTGCCGTATGACTTGCACGACATTTCGAAAGTATTTGTCCTGCTACCGGGCGTACAAGCGGCCGTTCGGCCGCATCCGTGGTGGCGTATGGGCCGTTCGGCCGAACACGATGACCGGGCCGTGACCTGCCCGGTAGCTTTCCGGTGTGAAGAGTTTCGCCCGGCTCGGCACGAACGTTCTCGCGCTCTGGATCTGGATTCCCCTGCTGCCGATCGCGATCACCTGGGGAGCTCCCTGGCCCGCCGGCTGGGGACCACTGACCGCTTTGGCCGTCGCGGCGCTCCTGACACTCGCGGTGTGGGCGGTCTTCAAGGCCCTCGACTTCGAGATCGCGCCGCAGACCGCGACCGTGTCCGGCGCGATCGTCGTGCTGACGTTCACCTTCGGCGGGCTGATGCACCTCGGCTGGCTCTTGGTCGCCGGGGTGTGCTGGTCGCTCGTCACCCGGGGTGAACGCACCTACCCCGAAGCCGCCGCCGGAATGCTGCTGGGCAGCCTGGTCGGCGGCCTCGGTTACTGGCTGGCGATCATCGTCATCTACTTCGGCAGATGAGCCGGGCAGTGGGAATCAGCGGCCGGAAGGTCGCCGTCTCGCAGATAGCGCACGACGAAGTCGTTGCCGCAGGCGTTCTCCTTGGTGAAGACGCCGTGTCCACCGGCGTCGACCGTGACGAACTTGGCCCGCCCACCCAGCGCCGAACGCAGTTCGCGAGCGCCGGAAAGCGGCGTCGCGGGATCACGGAGGTTCTGCACCAGCAGGATGTTCGACGGGCCGCGGTCGGTGATCCGCACCGGGCGTTCGCGGCGTTCCACCGGCCAGAAGGCGCAAGGGGCGATGTTCGCGGCGGCGGGGCCGAACATCGGCTGCGTCACGCGGGCGCGTTCGACAGCCTTTTGGTAGTAGCGAACGCTTTCCGGCCAGTCCGTGTCGTTGCACAGCACCTGGAGCTGGAGCGCGGCGTGGTTGTCGCCGTCGAGCGGCCCGCCTTTCGCCGACGCCGGCGAAGCCGCCCATTGCGCGGCGAGGCCGGGGAAGTTCGCGTCGTCGTACAGCGCTCCCCAGGTGTCGGTCCGGATTCCCGGTCGTTTCCCGGCCAGTTCGAGGAACTTCGCCTTCACGTCGGCGAGGGTCCGCCCGAGGTGGTAGACGTCGTCCCGCGCCGCGGCCCAGGCCGCGAAATCACCGAACCGGTCGTCGAAGCCGTCCGCGAAACGCTGGTGCGCCCGGACGCCCAGCCCGTCGGGCCCCAAGAGGCTGTCCAGCACGATCCGGTCCGTCTTCGCCGGGAACATCGAGGCGTAGGAAGCGCCGAGATAGCTGCCGTACGAGACGCCGTAGTAGGAGATCTTCCGTTCCCCCAGCGCCTCGCGGATCCGGTCCATGTCGCGTGCGGTGTTCGCGGTGGTCATGTGCGGCAGGAGATCCGCGGTCTTCGCCTCGGCGCATTTCCGCGCCACCACCCGGGATTTCGCCGCCTTTTCGACGACGTCGTCCGGGCCGTCCGCGTACGGGCCGGTGAGGATGAACCGCTCGTCCTCGGTCAGGTCGCAGGTCACCGGCGTGCTGTAAGTGGTGCCGCGCGGGTCGAACCCGATGACGTCGTAACTCTCGAGCAGACCGCTGTTTCCCTGGCGCTGCGCGAGTTGCGCGGGCATCGCCAAGCCGGGACTCCCGGGGCCGCCGGGGTTCATCAGCAGGACTCCCCGGCGCTTCGGGGAGGTGCTCGCCTTCCGGGAAACGGTGAGTTCGATCTTTCGCCCGCCGGGATCGGCGTAATCCAACGGCACCTCGAGTTTCGCGCATTGGAGGCCCTCGGTCGGTGAGGGTGTCATGCCGTAGTCCGGACAGGGTGACGTCCACTTCAGTGCCGGAGCCGCTTCGGCTGTCGCCGGAAGCGCCGCGGTCAGTGGCAGGAAAGCCAGTATCGCCAACGTTTTTCTCATACGGCAGAGCTTCGCGTGGCCTGCCGCCCTACCGCATCGGTCCTCGGCCTGATCCCGGACCTCCACCTGGGGCAGGAGCGGCTCCTGCCGTTCGTCATCCCTCGCCGAGTGTCAGGAAAGGGGCGTTCAGGACGAAAACCGTCCTGAACGCCCCTTTCCTGACATCTCCACGGGCCTTAGATCACCGCGAGCGGCAGCGCTGTCGGGTGCACGGGAGCGGGCAGGTCCGAAGCACCGGTGAGGTAGGCGTCCACCGCGCTCGCCACCGAACGGCCCTCGGCGATCGCCCACACCACCAGCGAGGCACCGCGGTGCGCGTCGCCGCAGACGAACACGCCGGGCGAGGAGGTCTGCCAGTCCGAGCCGCACGAAAGCGTGCCGCGTCCGGTCAGGGAGAGCCCGAGCCCGTCCAACAGCGGCATGTGCTCGACACCCTCGAACCCGATCGCGAGCAGCACGAGGTCGGCGGGAAGTTTCTCGACCTCGTCGTTGACCGGGGTCACCATGCGCTTGCCGGTCTCCGGGTCCTTGACCACGCGGACCTGCCGGAGCTCGACGGCGCGCACGTTGCCCTCGTCGTCACCGACGAACCGGGTGACCGCGACGGCGAACTTGCGCTCGCCCGCCTCCTCGTGCGCCGGGTAGGTGCGCAGGATGTAGGGCCAGGTCGGCCACGGTGACCGCTCGTCGTCCCTTGTGGACGGTGGGGTCGGGTACTGGTCCAGCTGTGTCACCGAAAGCGCGCCTTGGCGGGTCGCGGTGCCGTAGGAGTCGGCCCCGGTGTCGCCACCGCCGATGATGACCACGTGCTTGCCCGCGGCGTCCACCGGCGACGGGCCGTCGCCCTCGACGTACTTGTTGGCCGGGACCAGATGTTCCATCGCCAGGTGGATGCCGGACAGCTCGCGCCCGGGCGTCGTGGTGTCGTCACGGCCGCGCAGCGCGCCCACGGCGAGCACCACCGCGTCGTAGCCGGCCCGCAGGTCCTCGACGGTCAGGTCGACGCCGACCTCGCAGCCGGTGACGAACTTCGTGCCCTCCTTGCGGAGTTGCGCGAGCCGCCGGTCGAGGACCTTCTTCTCCATCTTGAACTCGGGGATGCCGTACCGCAGCAGGCCGCCGAGCCGGTCGTCCCGTTCGTAGACGGTCACCTCGTGGCCGGCGCGGGTCAGCTGCTGCGCGGCGGCCAGCCCGGCCGGACCGGAGCCGACGACAGCGACCCGCTGGCCCGAAGACACCGCCGAGACCTGCGGCTGCACGTAGCCCGCTTCCCAGGACTGGTCGGCGATCGTCTGCTCGACCCGCTTGATCGACACCGGGCCGCCGGACAGCGGCGAGATCGACAGGACGCAGCCCGCCTCGCACGGCGCGGGGCACAGCTTCCCGGTGAACTCGGGGAAGTTGTTGGTCGCGTGCAGCCGGTCGCTCGCCGCGGCCCAGTCGCCGCGGCGCACCAGGTCGTTCCACTCCGGGATCAGGTTGCCCAGCGGGCAGCCGGATCCACCGGAATGGCAGAACGGGATACCGCAGTCCATGCACCGCGAAGCCTGCTCGCGCACCTGTTCGTTGCGCTCACCGGGTTCGACGTCGGCGTACACCTCGCCCCAGGTGGCGAGACGGTCCTGGGTGGACTTCTTCTTCGGCTCTTCACGTTCGTACTTCAGGAAACCCGTCGGATCAGCCACGAGCGGCCTCCATGATCGCTTCGTCGACGTCGCGGCCCGCGGCGCGCGCCGCCTTCGCCGCGTCAAGGACACGCTGGTAGTCGCGGGGCATCACCTTGGTGAACGCCGCCGAGCGACGGGGCCAGTCGCCGAGCAGCGACGCGGCCACGGCCGAACGTGTGAGGTCGTAGTGCTTCTGCACGGTCTTCTTGAGCCAGGCGAGGTCCTCCGACGACGGCGTCTGAAGGTTCACCATCTCTTCGTTGACCCGGCCGCGGTCGAGGTCGAGCACGTAGGCCTCGCCGCCGGACATGCCGGCCGCGAGATTACGCCCGGTCGGGCCGAGCACCACGGCCTGACCGCCGGTCATGTACTCGAAGGCGTGGTCGCCGACGCCCTCGGCGACCACCACCGCGCCGGAGTTGCGCACGCAGAAGCGTTCGCCGACCTGGCCGCGCAGGAACATCTCGCCGCCGGTGGCCCCGTAGGCGAGGGTGTTCCCGGCGATGGTCTGGCCTTCCGCGGCGAACTTCGCGTCCGGATGCGGCCGCACGATGATCCGCCCGCCCGAAAGTCCCTTGCCGACGTAGTCGTTCGCGTCGCCGACCATGTCGAGCGTGATACCGCGCGGCAGGAACGCGCCGAGCGACTGCCCGGCGGAACCGGTCAGCAGCACGTGGATCGTGTCCTCGGGCAGCCCCTCGCCGCCGTAGCGGCGGGTGATCTCGGAACCGAGCAGCGTGCCGACGGTCCGGTTCACGTTCCGCACCGGCAGTTCCAGCCGGACCGGATGCGCGTCCTCCAGCGCCGCCTCGGCGAGCTGGATCAGCGTCCGGTCCAGCGCGTGCTCCAGGCCGTGGTCCTGCGTCCGCGTGCGCCGCTTCGCCCCACCGTAAGGAGTCTCGGCGGGCATCTCGAAGATCGGTGCGAGGTCGAGACCGGAGGCCTTCCAGTGCTCGATCGCCTCGTCGGTGTTCAGCACCTCGGCGTGCCCGATGGCCTCGTCGAGGGTGCGGAAACCGAGCAGCGCCAACGTTTCCCGGACCTCTTCGGCGACGAACCGGAAGTAGTTGACGACGTGGTCGGCCTGTCCGGTGTAGCGCTTGCGCAGGTCCGGGCTCTGGGTCGCGACGCCGACCGGGCAGGTGTCGAGGTGGCAGACGCGCATCATGACGCAGCCTTCGACGATCAGCGGCGCCGTCGCGAAGCCGTACTCCTCCGCGCCGAGCAGCGCGGCGATGACGACGTCCTTGCCGGTCTTCATCGCGCCGTCGACCTGGACGGTGATCCGGTCGCGCAAACCGTTGAGCAGCAACGTCTGCTGCGTCTCGGCGAGGCCGATCTCCCAGGGCGTGCCCGCGTGCTTGAGCGAGTTCATCGGGGAAGCGCCGGTGCCGCCGTCGTGGCCGGAGATCAGCACGACGTCGGCGTGCGCCTTGGACACCCCCGCCGCGACCGTGCCGACGCCGAGCGAGGACACCAGCTTCACGTGGATGCGGGCGTTCTCGTTGGCGTTCTTGAGGTCGTGGATCAGCTGGGCGAGATCCTCGATCGAGTAGATGTCGTGGTGCGGGGGCGGCGAGATGAGCCCGACGCCCGGAGTGGAGTGCCGCGTGCGCGCGATCCACGGGTACACCTTGTTCGGCGGCAGCTGCCCGCCCTCACCCGGCTTCGCGCCCTGCGCCATCTTGATCTGGATGTCGTCGGCGTTGACGAGGTACTCGCTGGTGACGCCGAACCGGCCGCTCGCGACCTGCTTGATCGCGCTGCGTCGCGCCGGGTCGTAGAGCCGTTCGGGGTCTTCCCCGCCCTCACCGGTGTTGGACCGGCCGCCGATGCGGTTCATCGCGATGGCGAGGGTTTCGTGTGCCTCGGCCGAAATCGAGCCGTACGACATGGCACCGGTGTTGAAGCGCTTGAAGATCGCCTCAACCGGCTCGACCTCGTCGAGCGGGACGGGTTCGCGCGTGCCCGCGCGGAAGGAGAACAGCCCGCGCAGCGCGCCGCCCTGGCGGTACAGGCGGTGCACCTCGTCGGAGTACTTCTTGTACACCTCTTCGCGGCCGGTCTTCGTCGCGTGCTGCAACAGGAAGACGGTCTCGGGGGTGAACAGGTGCAGTTCGCCCTCGCGGCGGTACGCGTACTCGCCGCCGGTCTCGAGTCCGCGGTGGACCCGGTCGGTCGGGTTGTCCGGGTACGCGCGGCGGTGCCGCGTCGCGACCTCTTCGGCGAGCACGCTCAGGCCGACGCCGCCGAGCTTCGACGACGTCCCGGTGAAGTACTCGTCGAGCAGATCCTGTGCGAGGCCGAAGGATTCGAAGACCTGCGCCGCGGTATACGCGCCGACGGTGGAGATGCCCATCTTCGACATGATCTTGAGGACGCCCTTCACGAGCGCCTTGACGTAGTTCCGGATCGCGGTGGCGGGCTCGATCCCGGTGACCGCGCCGGTCGAGATCATGTCCTCGATCGTCTCGAAGGCCAGGTACGGGTTCACCGCCGCGGCGCCGTAGCCGAGCAGCAGCGCGACGTGGTGGACCTCGCGGGCGTCGCCGGTCTCGACGACCAGCGCGACACGGAGCCTTTCCTTGGTGCGCACCAGATGGTGGTGCACCGAGGACACCAGCAGCAGCGAGGGGATCGGCGCCATGCGGTGGTCGGAGTCGCGGTCGGACAGCACGAGCGTGCGCGCGCCCGCCGCGATCGCCTCGGAGGCCTCGCGCCGGACCCGCTCGATCGCGGCCGCCAGTGCCTCGGCCCCACCGTCCACTTCGTACAGTCCGGAAAGGACACTGCACGCGAAGCCGGGGAGGTCGCCGTCGTCGTTGATGTGGATCAGCTTGGCGAGTTCGTCGTTGTCGATCACCGGATACGGCAGCTGCACGTGACGGCAGGAGGCCGGACCGGGGGCGAGCAAATTCCGCTCGGGGCCCATGATGCGGCTCATCGAGGTGACGAGCTCTTCGCGGATCGCGTCCAGCGGCGGGTTAGTGACCTGCGCGAAGTTCTGCTTGAAGTAGTCGTAGAGCAGCCGCGAACGCTGCGACAGCACCGCGGGCGGGGTGTCCGAGCCCATCGAGCCGATCGGCTCCATGCCCTTGACCACCATCGGCGCGAGGAGGATCTTCAGCTCTTCTTCGGTGTAGCCGAAGGAAAGCTGGCGCCGCAGCACGGAATCGTGGCTCTGCACGATGTGGTCGCGATCCGGCAGATCGGCGATCTGCAGCAGACCGGCGTGCAGCCAGCCTTCGTACGGGAGTTCCTTGGCCAGCGCCGACTTGACCTCTTCGTCGTCGACGATCCGGCCCGCCTCGGTGTCCACCAGGAACATCCGGCCGGGCTTGAGGCGGCCCTTGGCCACGACGTCCGCGGGGGCGACGTCGAGGACACCGGCCTCACTGGCCAATACGACCCGGTCGTCGGCGGTGCGCCACCAGCGGGCGGGGCGCAGGCCGTTGCGGTCGAGCACCGCGCCGACGAGCGTGCCGTCGGTGAAGGTGACACAGGCCGGGCCGTCCCACGGCTCCATGAGGCTCGCGTGGAACTGGTAGAACGCACGACGCTGGGCGTCCATCCCGGCGTGGTTCTCCCACGCTTCGGGGATCATCATCAGCACCGCGTGCGGCAGTGACCGCCCGCCGAGGTGCAGCAGCTCCAGCACCTCGTCGAACGAGGCGGAGTCCGACGCGTCGGCCGAGCAGATCGGGTACAGCCGGGTGAGATCGCCGGTGATGAGGTCCGATTCGAGCAGCGCCTCACGGGCGCGCATGCGGTTGCGGTTGCCCCGGATGGTGTTGATCTCGCCGTTGTGCGCGACGAACCGGAACGGATGCGCCAGCGGCCACGACGGGAAGGTGTTGGTGGAGAACCGGGAGTGCACGAGCGCGATGGCGCTGGCGAGCCGGGTGTCGGTCAGGTCGGTGAAGAAGAGCGGGAGCTGCTCGGGAGTCAGCATTCCCTTGTAGACGATGGTCCGCGAGGACAGCGACGGGAAGTAGGTGCCACAGCCCGCGGTCACGCTCTCGTTCTCGACGCGCTTGCGGAGACAGAAGGCCAGCCGGTCCAATTCGAGCCCGGTGGGACGCCGGCCGCCGGTCTCCGCGCCGGCGACGAACAGCATCGCGAAATGCGGCATCACCGAACGCGCTGTCGGGCCGATGTCGGCGCGGTCGGCGTCGACCGGGACTTCGCGCCAGCCGAGGACGTCGAGGCCCTCTTCGGCGGCGATCCGCTCGATCAGGGCGATGGCCTTCTTCCGCTCCTCGCCGTCCGAGGGCAGGAAACCGATCCCGGTCGCGTAGGCCTGGTGACCGTCGGCGTCCGGCTCGGGCAGCGTGAAGTCCGCTTCCGCCCGCAGCAGCTCGTCGGGGAGCTGCAGCAGGATGCCCGCGCCGTCACCGCTGGTCGGCTCCGCGCCGGCGGCACCGCGATGGTCCAGGTTCGTCAGCGCGGACAGACCGTCGGTGACGATGCCGTGCGAACGTCGCCCGCGGACGTCGGCCACCATGGCCACACCGCAGGAGTCCTGTTCGGATTCGGGGTCGTAAAGCCCCTGTTTGCCTGGAATGGCGGAGAAGATCATGAAGGGACCTCCTTCGTCGTCGTGCTCAGCGGTCGGACGGGCCGGCCGGGGGAATGCGCACGGGACGACGATGGCCCGTTCGTTAGCGCGACTTTAACACCTGTGAAACACGTCGGCATCAGTTCGGAGGGCGCGAAAGCCCGCCGATGGGTAACGATCTGGATGCCCGGAACGACAGAGTTCCTGATGGGGTCGCGGTAGTTCGTTCCGCTAAGTATATGTCCTGTTCCGGGTTGTCACGAGACACGGTGAGGCGACTCTAGTCACTCCGGACGCTCTTCGCGCACTGGGCCGCACAACTAGAACGTGTTACCGTTCCGCGCATGATCCTGGACCGTTTCCGGCTCACCGACCAGGTCGCCGTGGTCACCGGCGCCGGGCGCGGGATCGGCGCGGCGACGGCCGTGGCGCTCGCCGAGGCGGGCGCCGACGTGGTGATCTCGTCCCGCACCGAAAGCCAGCTCACCGAGGTGGCGGCCTTGATCGCCGCCACCGGCAGGCGCGCCCACGTCGTCCCCGCCGATCTGAGCGATCCGTCCGCCGCGGCGGAGCTGGCGGAGGTCGCGACCGGGGAATTCGGGCGGTTGGACCTGGTGGTCAACAACGTCGGCGGCACCTATCCCCGGCCGTTGCTGGAAACCAGCGGCGACTTCCTCGAAGAAGCCTTTCGCTTCAATGTCTCCACCGCGCACGCGCTGACCGTCGCGGCCGCACCGTCCTTACTGGAGACGGGCGGGTCGGTCGTCAACATCTCGTCGGTCATGGGCCGGGTGGCGGGCCGGGGTTTCGCCGCGTACGGGACGGCGAAGGCCGCGCTGGCGCACTACACCCGGCTCGCGGCGGCCGATCTCGCGCCGAAGGTGCGGGTGAACGCGATCTCGGTCGGCTCGGTGGCGACGTCCGCGCTCGAAGTGGTGGTGGGCAACGACGAACTGCGCGACCGCATGGAGGCCGCCACTCCCCTTGGCCGGATCGGCGAGGCCGAGGACATCGCGGCGACCGTCGTGTTCCTGGCGTCCGGCGCGGGCCGGTACGTCACCGGCAAGATCATCGAAGTCGACGGTGGACTGCAGGCCCCGAACCTTGAGTTGGGCCTGCCTGACCTGTAGGAGGCGAACGCCGTGCGCGTGGTCCAGTGGAGTACCGGGAACGTCGGACGGCACGCGCTGGCCGGGATAGCCGCGCGACCCGATCTCGAACTCGTCGGGGTCTGGGTTTCGAGCGAGGCCAAGGCGGGGGTCGACGCCGGGGAACTGGCCGGGCTGAGCCGCCCGCTCGGGGTCTCCGCGACGACCGACGCGGACGCGCTCATCGCGCTGAAGCCGGATTGCGTGCTCTACACGGCGATGGCCGACGACCGGCTCGTCGAGGCCGTCGAGGACTTGAAGCGGTTCCTGCGCGCCGGGATCAACGTGGTGTCCAGCAGTCCGGTGTTCCTCCAGTACCCCGAAGGTGTGGTCCCGCCGGAGATGATCGAGCCGATCCGCGAGGCCGCTCGCGAAGGCGGCGCTTCGCTGTGGGTCAACGGCATCGACCCCGGCTTCGCCAACGACTGGCTGCCGCTGGTGCTGACCGGCGTATGTGAACGGATCGACGAGGTTCGCTGTATGGAGATCCTCGATTACTCGACGTACGACCAAGGCAAGGTTCTTTTCGAAATCATGGGCTTCGGCCGGGAGATGGACGACCTCCCGCTGCTGTTGCAGCCCGGTGTCCTCTCGCTGGCCTGGGGCAGCGTCGTGCGGCAGCTCGCGGCCGGGCTGGACGTCGACCTCGACGCCGTCGAGGAGGTCTACGAACGGCTTCCGGCGCCCGAGACCTTCGAGATCGCCTCCGGGACGATCAAGGAGGGCACGGCGGCCGCGCTGCGGTTCGAGGTGCGCGGCATGCGCGGCGGGCGGGCGGTGTGCGTGCTGGAGCACGTCACGCGCCTGCGGGGCGACCTCGGTCCGGACTGGCCGCAGCCGAGCGGGCAGGGCTGCTACCGCGTCAAGGTGACCGGGGAGCCCAATTACGAGCTGGACCTGCGCCTGGTCGGGACCGACGGCGACCACAACACGGCCGGGCTGAAGGCGACCGCGATGCGGCTGGTGAACGCGGTCCCGGCGGTGGTGGCGGCTCCGCCCGGGCTGCTGACCGCGCTGGACCTGCCTTTGGTGACGGGGCGGGGCCTGGTCTCCCCCTGAAGTGTCATGAGGGGTCCCCGTGAGACAGTTTTCGTCCCAAGGGGACCCCTCATGACATCTCCCGGAGGTCACGAGGCCCGCCCGCCGGCCGGCCTGAAGTCCGTGAAGGCCTCCTTGAGGGACTCTGGGTCCCTCAAGGAGGCCTTCACGGAC
>NZ_JBHXJK010000186.1:0-13173 GCF_042723255.1 Amycolatopsis thailandensis | reverse complement strand
GGATACGGGACGTTCAACGTCCCGAATCCTCCACGCTCGGATCACACAACCACCCCGCTAGCCTGCGGGCTTCGCCTTGTATCGCGGGCTCGTCGAGTGCCATTCGAAACCGCCGCCCATCCATCCCCGCAACCCGCGCATGAACCGTTGCAGTTCGAGGGAAGGCACCGCGCTCAGCTTCTCGTGCGCCGCTTGGAAGTCCCGGACGACGTCGTTGTGCAGCTCGACGGTGATCGCCGTGGCCTCTTCGATCGAGCACTTCCGATCGTCGGCGATCAGCAGCACCGCGTTGCAGGGCGGCGACTCGTCCTCCAGATCCTTGGCGACCGAGTGCACGTCGTTGACGAGCACGGCCGCCGTACCCGCCTGGATCGCCGCCTCGCGGACCCTCGGGTCGTAATAGAGGTTCGACGTCAGTTCGTAGCCGCCGAGGACGTCGATCAACGTCATCGAGGTGTAGAAGCTGTCGTGCTGCCGGGCGGCGAGATACTCCCACGCCGGCGGGTATTTCCCGCTGTGGCGCCATGCCGCGTAGGCGGTCCAGCTCACGAACATCGCGAAGGTCGAGTAGCAGACACGGTTGACCTGCGCGGCCGTCCCGTTCCGCCGTAGGAACTCCGTCCCCGAGTTCAGCGCCACCAGAACCCGGTCGTTCCGCAGCGTTTCGTCGAGGTCGCGGCTGAATTCGCCCAAGGACGGCACCGGGTCCATGGCGGCCATCGCCAGCGCGAGTTTCGGCGGCAGTTCCGCCGGCACCGCGCCGAGCGAGGTGTCGTCGGCGTAGAGGTCGTCCGCGGCCCACCAGGCGGCGTTGAGCTTCGCGGAGATCAGCAGCTTGTCGGGATCTTCGCAGTCCGGGTGGGCGAGCATGACCAGTCTGCCGAAGCCCGCCTTCCCGATCTGCTCGCACTCCCCTTCGTCGAATCCGCACTCCGCCGCCCAGACGGCCAGCCGCCGGTCGACCTCGTCGGCGAGCGGATCGTTGATCCGTTCGGTGATCGGGCAGTACAGCGGCGGTGCCGACCCGTCACCCCACGGCCGGTACGCGTACGCCGGGTCGAGAGCGGGCGCCTCCGGCGGCGGAGCCTCCTCCGCCGCCGGAGAAACAGCGGTCAGCCGGGCCGCCAGCCGGGCGGCGGACGTGCCGAGTCCGCGCGGCCCGGCCAGCAACGTGGCCAGGGCACCCTGTTCCGTCATCACTCAACTCCGATGGGGTCTCGCGGGATCAGACGCGGTCCGCGGCGATGAGCAGATAGTGGAAACTGCCTTCGCGATAGGCGTCGAGGAACGGCCCCTCGATCCCGGTCGCCACCGACGACTTCGCCCGCAGCTCCCAGTACGGGATCGTGTCCGCCGTCAGGTCCACCACCGAGATCGGCACCAGGTCGTTGGCCGTCATCGCCTTGAAGTACTGGCTGCGCGGATGGATGTTGCAGGTGTAGTGCTGGTCGATCTGCGCGACGGCCTTGGACCGGCCGCCCGTCACGTCGTTGTAGCACCCGGTGATGGTGACGTAGCGGCCGCCGAACTCCAGTTGCCGCGCGTGCTCGGCGAAAAGCTCGTGGAGATCCACGTACATGGTGCTTTCGTTGTTCCAGATCGCCTTGCGCGAGCCGGTTTCGAAGCCGGTGTCGAGCATGTTGCGGAAGTGGTAGCGCACGCGATCGGAGACGCCCCGGATGTCCGCCTGGTGATTGGCGAACTCGACCTGCTTCTCCGAGATCGAGATCCCGTCGACGTGGCAGCCGAACCGCGCGTTGGCCATGATGCTGGACCCGCCGCGACCGCAGCCCGCGTCGAGGAGCCAGTCGTCCGGTTTGACGTCGCCGAGGTGATCGAGCAGGACGTCCGCCTGCGCTGTCTCCAGGCGGTGCATTTCGGCGATGATCCGCTCGTCGCGGGTGTCCTCGGGGCCTTCCAGCACCGACCAGTCGACCTCGCCGACCCCGTAGTGGTGGTGATAGAGCCCGTCCACGTCCCCGAGTCGGAGGTTGACCGGATCCTTCTCCTTGTTCCAGTACGACGCCACCGACTTCTGGTATTCCGTGCGCAGAATCTTGGCGGGAGCGGGGGTACGGGCGATCGTCACGTGTGTGGTCCTTTCTGGAGCCTTGGTGTTCGTTGTCGTTGCGGGACGAGGGGTCAACGGGCGACTTCGACGTTTTCCAGCACACCGAGCGCGTCGGGCACGAGTACGGCCGCGGAGTAGTACGTGCTGACCAGATAGGTGGCGACGGCCTGATCGGTGATGCCGTCGAACCGCACGTTCAGGCCCGGCTCGTACTCGTCGGGCAAGCCGGTCTGATGCAGCCCGATCACGCCGTTGTCCTCCACCCCGGTCCGCATGGCGAGGATCGAGGACGTGCCGCTGTCGGTGATCGGGATCTTGTCGCAGGGCAGCAGCGGAACCCCGCGCCACGCGGCGACCACCTTGCCGTCGACCGTCGTCCCTTCCGGATACAGGCTGCGGCGCGTGCATTCCCTGCCGAACGCGGCGATCGCGCGCGGATGGGCGAGGAAGAACTTCGTCTTGCGGCGACGGCTGACGAGTTCGTCCATGTCGTCGGGCGTCGGCGGGCCGGACCTGGTCTGGAACCGCGATTTGAGATCGGCGTTGTGCAGCAGCCCGAACTCGCGGTTGTTGATCAGGTCGTACTCCTGCCGCTCCCGCAGCGCGGCCACGGTCAGGCGGAGCTGCTCGTCGAACTGGTTCATCGGCCCGTTGTAGAGATCGGTCACCCTCGTGTGCACTCGCAGCGCCGTCTGCGCGACGGCCAACTCGTACTCGCGCGGCGAGATCTCGTAGTCCACGAACGTGCCGGGCAGCAGGGGTTCACCGTCATGACCGGACGACATCCCGATCTCGGACTCGCCCTTGGCGTTCTGCGGCTTTCCCTTGTGCGCCAGCATGTCCTGCACGTGACGCCGCATCGCCTCGGACCGGCCGTTGAGGTCGGCGAAGTCGTCGGCACGCAGGGTCAGCACGACGACCGGGGTGACGGCCTTGACGGTGAACGGCCAGTTCCGGTCGATCCCGGCGAGCATCTCGTCACCGAAGTGGTCACCGTCGGCCATGCTGCCGATGGTGGCTTCGGAGCCGTACTCACCCGGTGCCACCTTGGCGACCTTGCCGTGCGCGACCAGCACGACCTCGTCGAGCGGGGCGCCGTGGCTGACGATGGTCTCGCCGGGCTGGTACTCGTGCTGCACGAACCGGTCGGCGAGCGCGGTGAGGGTGTCCTCGTCGTCGAAACCCCGCAGCAGCGCCAGTTCCGCGAGTTCCTGCGGAACGACCCGGACCTCGGTGCCGACGTTGGTGAAACTCACCCGGCCGTCGCCGATGGCGTAGGTCAGCCGCCGGTTGACCCGGAAGGCACCACCGGTCGCCTCGACCCACGGCAGCATCTTCAGCAGCCAGCGCGGCGTGATGCTCTGCATCTGCGGCCGCGTCTTGGTGGTGGTCGCCAGGTTCCGCGCGGCGGCCGGGCCGAGACTGAGCCGCCGGTCGGCTTCCGGCGTCGTGGCGGTCATCCTTCGCGACCGAGTTCGGCGGCTTCGAGCACGGCCAGCGCGTCCGGTACGAGCACGGCCGCGGAGTAGTACGTGCTGACGAGGTAGGAGATGATGGCCTGCTCCGAAATCCCCATGAAGCGGACGTTCAGCCCGGGCTCGTACTCGTCCGGCAGGCCGATCTGACGCAAGCCGACCACGCCCTGGTTCTGCTCACCGGTGCGCATCAGCAGCACGGAGCTGGTGCTGGTCTGGCTCACCGGGATCTTGTTGCACGGCAGGATCGGGACCCCGCGCCAGGACGGCACCTTGTGCCCGCCGAGATCGGTGCCGGTCGGGTAGATGCCGCGTTTGCTGCACTCGCGGCTGAACGCGGCGATCGTGCGCGGATGCGCGAGGAAGAAGCCGGGTTCCTTCCACACCAGGGCGAGCAGGTCGTCGAAGTCGTCCGGGGTGGGCGGGCCGGTGCGCGTCGCGATCCGCTGGGTGAAGTCGGCGTTGTGGAGCAGGCCGAAGTCGGTGTTGTTGATCATTTCGTGCTCTTGCCGCTCGCGCAGCGCCTCGATGGTCAGGCGGAGCTGTTGCTCGGTCTGGTCCATCGGCTGGTTGTAGAGGTCGGACACCCGGCTGTGGACCCGCAGCACGGTCTGGGCGACGCTCAGTTCGTATTCCCGTGGCGAGGTTTCGTAGTCGACGAATGTGCCCGGCAGCAGCGGCTCGCCGTCGTGACCGGAGGAGATGTCGATCTCGGCCTCGCCGAAATCGTTGGAGCGCCCGGAGTCCTGCGACGTCTGCGCGATCTGCTCCTGCAGCGATTCGGACTGCTCCAGGATGCGTTCGAAGGCCTGGCGGGTCAGGGTGAGCACGGTGCAGGCGGTGGCCGCCTTCGCGGTGAACTCCCAGATGCCGTCGTCGTCGACGAGGGCCTGCGCGCCGAAGTAGTCGCCGTCCTTGACCACGCCGAGCGCGGTCTCGTCACCGTAATGGCCCGGGCCGGTCTTGGTGATCTTGCCGTGCGCGATGAGGAAGACCCGATCGGCCCGGTGCCCGAATTCGACGAGCACGTCGCCGGCCGCCACTTCCTGCTGTTCGAAACGCCGGGCGAGTTCGACGAGTACCTCTTCGTCGTCGTAACCCTTGAGCGGTTTCAGTTCTCCCAGTTCGGCCGGGATCACGCTTACTTCGGTGCCCGTCTTCGAGAACGTCACCCGTCCGTCACCGACCGCGTAATTGAGCCGCCGGTTGACCCGATAGGCACCGCCGTTGACCTGAACCCAATCGAGCATCTTCAGCAGCCAGCGGGACGAGATGCCCTGCATCTGCGGGACGGATTTGGTCGTGGTCGCCAGGTTTCGCGCGGCGGCGCGACCCAAACTCAGCTGCGGATTTTCCGACCCCTGGACACCTTCGGCGGAAGTGTCCGATTCGGTCACGGTCACAGCAAGGTCCACCCTTCGATAGTCGCTAGAACAAACAAGATCCACAAATCGCGGCGTGCCGGTCATGCCCCGAAGTGCGGCCCCGCAGGGATCAACATAGCAAGGTGTTTTGCCCGCACAAGCGCACTTTCAGGTAATGCGGAAAGGCCACCCGAATGCCACTTTTTCCATTACCTGAGAAAGCTTTTGTCATCATTACCGGGCGCCTTAATGCCCGCACACAACTGGTCCAGAAATTGTTCTGAAGTGTCATGCGAAGCCGCCGGGAAACTTCTCGGCGTGCTCGCGATGCGGCCGTTGGAGTGGGCGGCGCGCCCCGTTCGGGTCACCTTCGCGTCCACGTTCGGCGATGACTTGACAGTCTGCCACCGAACAGAGGGTCGCGTCCGGACACTCCGTCGTGTCAGTCACCCCGACGCGACCGGTCCTCTCGATGCGCTCGGCTCATTGTTCAGCCGTTGCTGATATGTCAGCTGACGCTGTACTGTCCTCTCCGTGCTGACATGTGAGACCCAGGGTGCCGCGCTGGCCCGGCTGGGGCGTGCCCTCGCCGACCCGAACCGATGCCGGATCCTGGTGGCATTGCTCGAAGGAGTGAGCTACCCGGGGCAACTGGCGGGCAGGCTCGGCTTGAGTCGCTCCAATGTGTCCAATCACCTCGCCTGCCTGCGAGGCTGCGGACTGGTCGTGGCCACCTACGAAGGCAGGCAGGTCCGCTACGCGCTGGCGGACGCGCATCTGGCCCGCGCGCTACGGGAACTGGTCCAGGTCGTGCTCGCCGTCGACACCGCCGAGCCCTGTGTGGACGATGCCGGCCTCGAGGTGCTCCGATGAGCGTGGAGAGCGGTTCCTGCGCGGACGACTGTTGCGCCACGACGTCCACGCGGTCCATCGTGGACCCGGATCGCCGCGCCGTGCTGTCCCGCCGGGTCCGGCTCCTGGTCGCCGCGACGATCACCTACAACGTCGTCGAGGCGGTCGTCGCCATCTCCGCGGGCACCGTCGCCTCCTCGACCGCCCTGATCGGCTTCGGCCTGGACTCGGTCATCGAAGTCGCGTCCGCCACGGCCGTCGCCTGGCAGTTCTCCGGCAAGGACCCGGAAGCCCGTGAGCGCACCGCGCTGAAGGTCATCGCGGTGTCCTTCTTCGCGCTGGCCGCCTACGTCTCCGTCGAATCGGTACGCACCCTGTTCGGCGCCGACCCCGCCGAGCATTCCACCGTCGGCATCGCGCTGGCGGCGATCTCGCTGCTCGTGATGCCTTTCCTGTCCCACGCCCAGCGTCGGGCCGGGCGCGAACTCGGCTCCGCGAGCGCCGTCGCCGATTCGAAACAGACCTTGCTCTGCACCTATCTTTCCGGTGTGCTGCTCGTCGGGTTGCTGCTCAACAGCCTCTTTGGCTGGTACTGGGCCGATCCGCTGGTCGCGCTCGTCATCGCCGCTGTCGCGATCAAGGAAGGCCGCGAAGCCTGGCGCGGCGAGCACTGCTGCTGAAAGGAATGCCATGACCCGGACAGCGCGCTGGAATCGTTACTGGGACGGCAAATCCCGGAGCTACGACCGGGAGATGCAGTTCCTCGACAGGAAGCTCTTCGGCGATTCCCGGGCGTGGGCGTGCGGTCAGGCCGCCGGCGACGTGCTCGAGGTCGCCGTCGGGACCGGTCTGAACCTGCCGCTCTATCCCGACGGCATCGCGCTCACCGGTATCGACCTCAGTGACGGCATGCTCGCCATCGCCCGCGGTCGGGCCGAACGCCTCGGCCATCCGGTGACGCTGAATCAGGCCGACGCGCACGACCTGCCCTTCGACGCAGGTTCGTTCGACACCGTCGTGTGCACCCTCGGGCTCTGCGCCATCCCTGACGACGGCAAGGCGTTGCGGGAGATGGCGCGGGTGCTGCGGCCCGGCGGCAGGCTCATCCTGCTCGACCACATCGCGAGTTCGTCGCGCGCTGTCCGCGGCCTGCAATGGCTCACCGAGAAGATCACCGTGCCGATGGCGGGCGAACACTTCCTGCGGCGCCCGCTCGACAAGCTCGACGATCTCGGCCTGACCGTGGAACATCGGGAACGGTTCAAGCTCGGGCTGGTGGAACGGCTCGTCGCCCGTAAGTGAGCGGGGTCAAGCGGCTTCCCAGGCCGCCTCGATCATCCGGAAGATCTCGTCCACCGCAGCCTCCGGATCGGCTGCCTCGCGGCCGATCGAATAGGCGTCGATCACGAACCTCGCGATCGTGCGGCAGGCCGTCGAGGACCGCGCCGGATCGGGATCCGCGGCGATCGCCGCCGCCAGCGATTCCGCGTGGCGCAGCCGCATCGAGTCCTCGTAATCCCGCAGCGCGGGCGATTCGTCGATCATGCGGAAGATCGGGGCCGACCCGTCCGCCGTGCAGTGCCGCACCATCGCGTGGATCTCACGCCGAAGCGCGGGGATGAGCGGCTCGTGCGGAGCCCTTTCGGTGACCGCTCGCGTGAGCCCTTGCTCGAAGTTCGCGTCCTGCTCGAACACCAAGGCCTCTTTCGAGGCGAAGTGGGAGAAGAGCGTGGTGACGGCGACGTCGGCCTCGGCGGCCACCTCACGGATGCCCACCTCGTCGTATCCGCGCTCCAGGAAGAGCCGCAGGGCGGTGTCGGCGATCTTCTGGCGCGTCGCGGCCTTTTTGCGCTCACGGCGTCCGGTCGGCACGGTCATGTGGCGACGCTATCAGATCCAAAACAACAACGGTTTCAAAACACTAACCGTTAGTGCTACGGTCGATCGCATGAAGAAAGTGATCTTTACCGAGTTCGGCGGTCCGGAAGTCCTGCAGCTGGTCGACGCCGAGGAGCCTCACGCGGGACCGGGTCAGGTACGCATCGCGGTGCGGGCGACGGGGGTGAACCCGGTCGACTGGCGGATCCGCGAGGGCCAGGTCCTGGGTGCCCACCCGACCGTGCTGCCGTCCGGGGTCGGCCTGGACGCCGCCGGGATCGTGGACGAGGTCGGCGAGGGCGTCACCGGCGTCGAGGTCGGCGACTCGGTCTTCGGCGAGGGTTTCAGCACGTATGCCGAGTTCGCGGTGATGTCCGCGTGGGCCAGGATGCCCGAGGACCTGTCGTTCGAAGAGGCAGCCGGATACCCGTCGGTGGTCGAGACCGCGCTGCGCGTCATCCGCGAAGTCGGCGTGCGGGCCGGTGAGACGCTGCTGGTCAGCGGCGCGTCCGGGGGTGTCGGATCGGCGGTGCTCCAGATCGCCCGCGAACGCGGCGTCGAGGTGATCGGCACGGCGGGCGCCGCGAACCAGGACTACCTGCGCGGCCTGGGCGCGGTCGCCACGACCTACGGCGATGGCTGGGTGGAGCGGGTGCGAAAGCTCGGCCGGATCGACGCGGCTCTCGACCTGGCCGGATCGGGCGTGCTCGGCGAATTGGTCGACCTGACCGGGGATCCGGAGAAAGTGGTCACCATCGCCGATCTCGGCGCCCCCGGATTCGGCGTCCGCTTCTCCGGTGTCGCCGGGAGCGTGCCGGACGCGCTGACCGAAGCCGTCGACCTCATCGCGCGGGGCAAGCTGCACATCCCGGTGGAGAAGTCCTACTCGCTCACCGACGCGGCCGCGGCGCATGCCGACAGCCACGCCGGGCACACCCGCGGCCGCCGGGTCATCGTCGTCTGAGCCGGCTCAGGCGGCGGGGAGAATCACGACGCCGTCGTCATCGGAATAAAGCGTGTCGCCGGGAGTGAAGGTCACTCCCCCGAAACCGACCGGGACGTCGACAGCGCCGACGCCCGCCTTGGAACTCTTGCGCGGGTTGGTGCCGAGCGCCTTCACCCCGAGCGGAAGTCCGGCGAGCTCGGCGCTGTCGCGCACCGCGCCGTGGACGACCACCCCCGCCCAGCCGTTGTCGACGGCGGATTTCGCGATCATGTCGCCGGTGAGCGCGCTGTGCAGGGAGCCACCGCCGTCGACCACCAGGACACAGCCCTCGCCAGGCGTGTTCAGCAGCTTCTTGACCAGGCCGTTGTCCTCGTGGCACGACACCGTCCGGATCGGACCAGAGAACTTCCGGTGCCCGCCGAACTGGCGGAACTGGGTGTCGCAGACGCGCAGCCGGTCGCCGTGTTCGTCGACGAGATCGGCGGTGGTGAAGGAATCGCTCACGGCGCCTGAGTGTAGGTGGCGATCAATCGGTTTCGCGCCTGCTCGATGAGATCCGCCACACGCCGGGCGTCGGGGATCGCCCTCAGCTCCAGTACCGGCGCTGCCCAAACGCCGCGAAGTTCGCTGGCCCTGACCCGCGAACGGCCCCACCGACTGCCGTAGGTGATCGTGCCGACGCCCGTCTCGTCCACCTTCACCTCGGGAGAGTGCTGGAGATACCGGAACCAGACCCATCGGAATTCCGTACCGGTCTGCCAGTTCACGACGAAAACGACCCGCTGGGTGGTGACCAGGTACGAGAGGGCGTGCTCCCTCGATCGCCGGTCGAGCAGGCGCTGGTGGATAAGGACGAAGAAGGCGGCGAACAGGCCGATGAACGCAGGCCATCCCGAGTCTTCCACCCAGAGGAGGGTCAGGCCGACGCAGGGAACGACCAGCGCGGCCATCTGGATGTACTCCGGAAACCACTTCCGCGGACGCAGCGGCGCCCCGGTCCACAGAACTTCTTCGCCCTCTTGCAACGGATACGTGTGCATCGAACCCTCCCCTGGATCTTCACCGGGAGTACGTCCACTCAGTCGCTTACGTTGCCTCGGGCGGGAAAACCGTTTCCAGCACATGAGTGAGAATCGCGGCGGGATCCGCCGCGGGGGCGACGGTCTGGCGCAGCGCGAGCCCGATCCCCAGAGCGCCCAGCATGACGACGACCTGTTCCAAGGGCAACGCGGGTTCGAGGCCCAATCGCCGGGAGTGCTCGGCGAGCAAGGCGGCCACCTCGTCGTCGTGGCGTCGCTGGATGGCGGCGACCAGAGTGGCGGTCTCCGGCTGCTGCGCCGTCGCGGCCAGCACTTCCGCGGCCGCCGCGCTCCACTTCGCCGCGTCCTTGTCCGCCACGTCGACGGGATTCAACGCCGCGATCACCTCTTCACGGGTGGCGGCGAGGGCGAGAGCTTCCCGTAAACCCCGGAGATGACCGTCCGCGTCGGCCCCGATGATCGCGAGCCACAGTCCTTCCTTGCCGCCGAAGTGTTTGTAGACGGCGCCGCGGGTGTAGCCGGCGTCGGCGGCGATCTCCTCGACCGTCGCCGCCAGGAAACCGCGCCGCAGGAAGACCTGACGCCCGGCGTCCAGCAGCCGCTCGTGAGTGCGTTGCTGCTGCTCGGCCCGTGTCAGCCTGATCATCGACCGTCCATTCAGTAACAGCACGTTTCTGGAAACACGATGTTACTGTATCGTCTGTCGCATGGAGTTCCTGGCACCCGTGGCGGCGTTTCTCAGCCTTCCCCTCTTCCTGGCCGGGTTCGCTTGGTACGCCGTGCGAGCCCGTAGCCGCGGTGTGAGCCAATCCCTGCTGGCGCCGATCGAGGAGATCTGGGATCCGATCGCGCACAAGACCAACATCGAGATCCAGATCGAGGCCGAACGCAGTCCGGAGACGCCCTCCCCGGGCGATCCGCCCGAGCTGAAGTGGCGGCTGCAGTGATTGACGGCACGCGGCGCGTCCGTCGTCATGGCGTCGCCAGGAGGCTGTCAGTACCCGACGGTGAAATGCCGGTCCCTGCCCGGATTCTCGAGTTCGTCCACGATGGCGACGGCCAGATCCTCCGCCGAGATCCGGGACGATCCGTCGGCCGCGACGAGGATGGTCGTCGTCCCCCGCCGGTAGGCGCCGGTCCGGACGCCGGGTTCGAGCATCGCGGGCGGGCTGAGGTACACCCAATCCCCCGCGTGCGCCTCGCAGGCTCGGAGCTGTGTCGTGCTGGCCGAGGCGATGGCCCGCCACTCCGGCGGCACGAATTCCGGATCGTCGATGACGAGACCGCCGGAAGGCGAGCGCAAGGGCCCGGCGCCGCCGACGACCAGGACGCGCGTGCCCGCGGCGACGTCGAGCAGGGCCTTGACCGTGGTGGCGACGGTGTCTTCCGCGCCCGGCGCCGGTCTCGTCGCGCCCACGACGGCATCGACTCCCGCGAAGACGGTGCCCATCCGGTCGACGTCGGTGAGGTCGCCGCGTACGACGTCGACGTCCGGATGCGGCGATTCCGGCGGAGTGCGACGGAAGACGGCGGTGACGTGGTGCCCGCGGGAGACGGCTTCGGCGACGACGCGGGAACCTGTCATACCTGTCGCTCCGACAACGGCGATCTTCATCGGACGACACCTTCCTTCTTGGTCTTCGGCGTGATCTGGCCCGCGACGATCGAGGCCAGGGCGAGCGCGAAACCGGCGAGCTGGATCAGGCCGAGCGACTGGCCGAGCAGCGCGGCACCGAGCACGGCGGCGACCATCGGCGAGAGCAGGCCGAGCACGGCCACGGAGGTGACCGGCAGGGACGTGATGCCGCGGAACCACAGGACGTACGCGAGCAGGCCGCCGATCAGGCCGAGCCAGAGATAGCCGAGCGCCGCGTTCAGGTCGATGGCGGGCGGCGCGCCTTCGAACAGGAAGGTCACCGGCACCAGGAACAAGCCGCCCGCGGTGAGCTGCCACGATGCGAACGCCGTCGGTCCGACGTCCGCCGGGCGTCCCCACCGTTTGGTGAGGGTGACGCCGAGCGCCATGGTCGCGGCACCGCCGAGCCCGGCGAGGATCCCGACGAGGTCGAAGCCCGCCGCGGGGCCGATCACGACCAGCCCGACGCCCACCATTCCGACGATCCCCCAGGCGAACCGCCACGCGGACGGGCTCTGCCTCAGCACGGCCACGGCGAGGATCGCGACGAGGAGCGGCTGGGCGGCACCCAGGGTGGCAGCGACTCCGCCGGGCAGCCGTTCGGCCGCGGCGAACAGCAGGGGGAAGAAGATCCCGATGTTGAGGACACCGAGCGCGGTCGCCTTCAGCCACCAGGTGCCGCGCGGGAGGGTGCGGGTGATGGCGAGCGCGATCAGACCGGCGGGCAGGGCGCGCATGAGCCCGGCGAACAGCGGATGTCCCGGCGGGAGGAGTTCGGTGGTGACCACGTAGGTCGTTCCCCAGACCATGGGAGCGAACGCGGTCATCGCGGTGCCGGCAAGCCCGGCGGCGATAGGTGTGGGCGTCAGCGTTTTCACGCTTCTCAGCTTCGACGCTACGGATCGATGAGTCCAACACATGTTTGTCACTTGATCCATCGTGATTCAAGATGAATCCATGGAGCTTCAGCAGATGCGGTACGTCGTGGCGGTGGCGGAGACGAACAGCTTCACGCGCGCCGCGGAACGGTGTCTCGTCGTGCAGTCGGCGCTGAGCCACCAGATCGCACGGCTGGAACGGGAACTCGGTGCCCGGCTGTTCGAGCGCACGAGTCGGCGGGTGCGGCTCACCGCCGCCGGAGAGGCGTTCCTCCCCGCCGCCCGCCAATGTCTCGACGCCGCCGAACGGGCGGGTTCGGAGGTCGCCGCCGCTGTCGGGGAGATCCGCGGGCGGCTCACCGTCGGCGTCATCCCGACCGTGGCGGCGGTCGACGTCCCGGCCGCGCTGCAGACGTTCCGCCACCGGTACCCGCAGGTCCGGATCGGGCTGCGGGTCGGGGCGAGCGGACAACTGGTCGAGCAGGTCAAGGACGGCGCGATCGAGGTCGCGTTCCTCGGCCTGCCCGTCTCCGACCGGCCGGAAGGCGTGAGCACCCGCGAGCTCGGGCGAGATGATCTGATCGCCGTGGTGGCGCCAAGCCATCCTCTCGCCGAAGAGTCCTCGGTTAACTTGAAGCGGCTCTCGTCGGAGGTGTTCGTCGACTTCCCGACGGGGTCGGCGGGGCGGGCCCAGACGGATCAGGCCTTCGCCGCCGCGAAGGTGTCGCGGGAGGTGGCCTTCGAGGTGACGGCCGCCGACTTCATGGCGCGGCTCATCCACCAGAGCCTGGGCGTGGCGCTGCTGCCGTCGAAGTACGTACCGAATCTGACCGGCGTGGTGACCGTGCCGGTGACGGACGCGCCCGCGCGGATCGAGCATCTCGTGTGGAACCGCTTCACGGTCACTCCGGCGGCGAAGGCCTTCCTGGAGATTCTGGGTGTCTTGCGTGATGAAGAGGGTCATTGAGAAGTAAGACAAAGGTGGCGTGGTCTCGGCGGCGATGTTCCCAATGTCGCATTCGTGTCGCTGAGC
>NZ_JBHXJK010000185.1:0-13320 GCF_042723255.1 Amycolatopsis thailandensis | reverse complement strand
TCCTTGCGCCTAGCGCAAGGAAGGGGGCCATCATGTACTTCAAGCGAGGGTCAGGGGAGTTTCCAGTCCACGGGGCCGGCCCCCTGGTCGGCGAGCAGCTGGTTCGCCCGGCTGAACGGCCGCGAGCCGAAGAAGCCGGAGTGCGCCGAAAGCGGGCTCGGGTGCGCCGACTCGATGCACGGCACCTTCCCCAGCATCGGCTTCAGGTTCCGCGCGTTGCGGCCCCACAGGATCGCCACCATCGGCTCGTCCCGCGCGGCGAGGGCCTTGATGGCCTGCTCGGTGACGTCTTCCCAGCCCTTGCCCTGGTGCGAGTTCGATTTGCCCGGCTGCACCGTCAGCGCCCTGTTGAGCAGCAGCACACCCTGGTCGGCCCACGGCGTCAGGTCGCCGTTCGACGGCAACGGATGCCCGAGGTCCTCGCAGTACTCCTTGTAGATGTTGATCAGGCTTTTCGGGATCGGCCGGACGTCAGGCGCCACCGAGAAGCTCAGCCCGACCGCGTGCCCGGGCGTCGGGTACGGATCCTGGCCGACGATCAGCACCCGCACGTCGTGGAACGGTTGCTGGAAGGCCCGCAGCACGTGCTCCCCGGCCGGGAGATAGGTCCGGCCCGCGGCGATCTCCGCGCGGAGGAATTCCCCCATCGCGGCGACCTGCGGCGCCACCGGTTCGAGGGCTTGCGCCCAGCCTTCTTCGACGATGTCCTGCAGCGGTCGTGCGGTCACGGCGTGCGAGCTTACTCAGGCCGGTCGGCGCCCCTTTTTCCGGTGGGTTGAGACGCCAGTCACAGGGTCGTATCCTGAGAGCCAGGAGAACTGCACCCGCGTTCATGGGGAGGCGGGTGTCGTGGGGCTCCCATCCGGCCGCCTGCCCGGTCTAGCAGGTCTGCGAAACGCGGTGTTCCGCCTGACCTACTGCGAGAGGTCACCCGGGGCCGGAACGCCCGAGCACCACCACGCAAGACCGCACACCAACCCCTGACCGGCTGGTGGGGACGCCCCGGGACTCGTCGGCAGGTGAGGGCTGGGCTGTGCCGTTCGAGAGCTTTTTCGTCCGTCTGCTCGGGATGTCCGTCCCCGCGCTGCTGGTGACGGCCGGCATCCTCCTGCTGATCTTCCTCGCGGGCTGGCTGACCCAGCGGCAGCAACTGCACAACGGCAAGGGCGCCCCGTCCAAGATCAGGCTGCCCTTCTACCACGTCGAATCGGGACAGCCCGACGACGCGGACCCGCCGGACGAGCGGGAGAAGACCTAGTCCAGCCGCCGGAGTTCGACCCGGAACCGGGCCGCACGCTCGACATAACCATCGACGACGAGCTTGATCATGTCCGGCCCGAAAGAGGTATTGGGCCGCGTCTTCGCCGGGACGCCCAGCGCGATGTGCCCACTGTCCACATGGGACCCATAGGAGAGAACCGCGCCCGCGCCGACCATCCCGCCGTCCTCGACGACGGTTCCGTTCAGCACCACCGATCCCGACGCGATCAGGCAGCCCTCGCCGATCCGCGCGCCCTCGATGTGCACGGAATGCCCGACGGCGGAGGAGTTCCCGATCTCCGTCGGCTCCTTGCGGGTGCAGTGCAGCACGCAGCCGTCCTGGACGTTGGACCGCTCGCCGATCTCGATGTACCCGTGGTCGCCGCGCAGCACCGTCTGCGGCCACACCGACGCGAACGCCGCGATGCGGACGTCGCCGATCACCGTCGCGTCAGGGTGGACGTAGGCGTCGGGGTGGATCGACGGTTCGAGGTCGCCCAGGGCGTAGATCGGCATGTGTTCTCCTAGACCAGCGACTTGCCGTAGCAGACGCTTTCCGGTTCGTCCTTGTAGTACCCGAAGCCCGGCATCTCCCGGTAGCCCGCCGACTCGTACAGCGCGATGGCCTCGGGCTGTTTGTCACCGGTCTCCAGCACCATACGCAGCCGTCCGGCCTCGGCGGCCGTCCGTTCCAGATCGGCGAGGATCGCCCGCGCGACACCTCGCCCGCGCGCCGAGGCCATCACGAACATGCGCTTGATCTCGGCGTCGCCGGGCAGCAACGGGTCGGGCCCGTCGTGTGCCCGCCACGCGCCGCACGCGACCGGGACGTCGTCGAGATAGGCGGCCAGGAACAGTCCCCTCGGCGCGGCGAACTGCGCCCCGTCCATCGGCGTCTCGTCTTCACTGCCGTACCGGGCGGCCAGCTCGAGCTGGGCTTCGGCCAGCAGCTTCACCGCGTCGGGGTGGTCGTAGGGCAGCACACGAAGGTCCATGAGCGCGAGATTAGCGAGCGGCCGTGGCACGGGGAAAGCAGAATTGGCCCAAGCAAATGTGACGTGATCGGCACTGTCGCCGGGACATCGGCGCGCCTTAGGTTTCCGATCATGTCGATCGAAGCCGAGGCGCCCCTGCGCCAGGCCCGCAACTCCGCCGCGTTCTGGGCCGCGACCGGCCGGTCCCGCGGGCACGAGGTGATCCGCCGCCGCGGCTTCCTCGCCGTCGCCGGTGACGAACGCGCGGGACTGCGCGTCCTGCTCCAAGAACCCGGCCTCACCGACGACGAACTCGCGGAGATCACCGAGCTTGCCGCCCGGGCGGACGGCCCCGTGGACGCCGAGGATCCCTTCAGCGCCACCGATCTGAACCATCTCGGGGACATGCGCAGCTGGCAGATGCCGATCATGCTGCGCCCGCCCTCCCCCGTCGCCGAACCTGCGATGGAGGTGGTCCGGGTCGACGCGGAAACGGACCTGCGCGCCGCCGAACTCGCGGTGATCGCGGGCTTCGAACTCACCCGGTTCGAGCCCTATCGCGCGGGCGAGATGTTCCCCATGGCCCTGCTCGGACAGCCGGGGGTCGGCGTGTTCGTCGCGCGGCTCGACGGCGAGGTCGCCGGGGCGTGCGTGACGGCCGTGGAGGACGGCTTCGGCAGTCACTACTGGGTGGGCACGCCGCCGGCCTTCCGCTCCCGCGGCGTGGGCCGGGCCGTGATGCTCGGCTCCCTCGCCCCGCTGGCCGGGCTGCCGGTCACCCTCACCGCCTCCAAAGCGGGCAGGCCGCTGTACGAATCCCTCGGTTTCACCTTCACCGCCCAGTCCACCTGGTGGGCCTCACGCTGATCCCTAGCGCCAGTGCTCCCAACCGCCGTGGTGCCCGTACTTCTTCCCGTCCACCGTCACCCCGGAATCCGGCATCGTGACGACGCCGATTTCGGTCCAGCCCTCGGGCAGGTCGGCGAACGCGGGGAAGGTGGCCGCGAAAGCGTGGTCCTCGCCGCCGGTCAGGACCCATTTCAGCGGGTCGGCGCCGAGCGCGGTGCCGACCTCGGTCAGCCTGCTCGACACGTCGAGATCCGCGGTCCGGATGTCGATCCCGACGTCGGACGCCGTGGCGATGTGGCCGAGGTCGGACAGGAGCCCGTCGGACACGTCGATCATCGCCGTCGCGCCGCCGTCGGCCGCGCGGAGGCCCGCTTCGTAATCCGGTTCGGGGCAGCGCTGAGCGTTGACGACGCTGACCGGTGAGCGGAAACCCCGGCCGAGCACGGCGAGCCCGGCGGCCGCCCAGCCGAGCCGTCCGCAGACCGCGACGACGTCGCCGGGTCGCGCGCCGGACCGCTTGACCGGTTCCCGGCCGCCGAGGTCCCCGAGCGCGGTGACACTGATCACGATCTGGTCGGCGCGCACCATGTCGCCGCCGACGATCCCGATCCCCGCGCGTTCGGCTTCGATCCACATGCCCTGGGTGAGTTCCGTGACGACCGAGGTCTCGGTGTCCGGCGGGCAGGCGAATCCCACCAGGACGGACGTCGGGCGGGCGCCCATGGCGGCGATGTCGGTGAGGTTCACCGCGACCGCCTTGCGCCCCACCTGTTCGGCGCTGGACCAGTCGAGCCGGAAATGGACGCCCTGCACGAGGACGTCGGTGGTGGCCACCGTCCGGCCGTCCGGGGTGGCCACGACGGCCGCGTCGTCCCCCGGTCCGAGCAGTGTCGTCTCCGGCTGTTTCCGGCCGGCCGTCACCGCTTCGATCAACCGGAATTCACCGGTCCCGGCGACCGTGCCGTCGTTCGGTGACACCCGTCACCTCCACTTTCCCTTGTCCGGACAAATGTCGATCACCGATAGTCGGAAGCCCTAGGTTTTTCCCGGGGCTGGCGATACGTTGCTACAACGTTCCTACCTTGAGCCGACTTTTACGAAGGGGCGCGCCGTGGTCCACGCATACATCCTCATCCAGACCGAGGTCGGCAAAGCCGCCGCGGTCGCCGCGGAGATCTCCACCATCTCCGGTGTCACCAGTTCGGAGGATGTCACCGGCCCCTACGACGTCATCGTCAAGGCCGCGGCCGACACCGTCGATCAGCTCGGCCAGCTCGTGGTCGCGAAGGTGCAGAACGTGGAGGGCATCACTCGTACGCTGACCTGCCCGGTCGTGCATCTGTAAGAGGTGGTGTAGTGGTCCGGTGGCTGACACGGACACCGGCGCTCCCCCGAAACCACTGCTGATCGCGGCCGTCTGCCTGGCGGTGCTGCTCGTCGCGGGCGTCGCCGTCTTCGGGCTGACCCGCGGCGCGGAATCCGAGGCTCCCGCGGCCGATGGCCCGCTCCCGCTCGTCCCGGTCCCGGCGCCACACTCGGGATCACCCGATTGTGCGAAGCTCATCGGCGCGCTCCCGCACGAACTCACGTCGTCCGGGAACACGCTGGTCCGGCGGAAGCTGGCCGATCCCGCGCCCGAGGCGACGGTCGGCTGGGGCACCGGCGACCCGGTGGTCCTGCGCTGCGGGCTCGGCAAGCCGCCGGAACTCACCCGGACCTCGCAACTGCGGACGATCAACAACGTCCAATGGCTACAGGTCGAGGGCGAGGGCTCCGCGACGTGGTTCGTGGTGGACCGCTCCGTCTACACGGCACTCACCGTGCCGGACACCGCGGGGACAGGGCCGCTCCAGACCGTTTCGGACGTCATCGGCGCCAACCTCCCCGCCGTGCCACTGCGTTTCTGACCGCCTGCGGTTCTGATTCAGGGCACGACCAGCAGGCTCTTCCCGGTGTACCGCCGCGCCTCGATGTCCGAGTGCGCGGCGGACGCCTCGGACAGGGGATACGTCCGGCCGATGATCGGCGTCAGTTTCCCTTCGGCCGCCTGCCGCAGCACTTCCCGCACCCGGCGCGGATTGTCGGGCCAGAAGCCGACCAGCTGTGACATGTCCACAAGGGACAGCCGGGCGCGGTCGGCGTCGCCGATCACCGTTTCGGCCCCACTGGACATGCCGTAGCCCGAGAACCGGCCGCCGTTCTTCAGCAGCGCCAGCGAGGCCGCGCCCAGTTCACCGCCGACGCCGTCGAACACGACGTCGAGCCGCTTGCCCCCGGTGCGGGCCAGGGCCTCGCCCGTCCAGTCCGCCGCCGAGTAGTCGACCGGCTCGGCGCCCAGTTTCCTGGCGATCGCCGCCTTTTCGCCGCCGCGGACCGCCGCGATGACGGTCGCGCCCGCCGCGCGGGCGAGCTGCACCATCAGGCTGCCGAGACCGCCGACCCCCGGCGCCACCAGAATCCGCTCCCCTGCCCGGACCGGGGTCTTCTCCAGCAGCGCCAACGCGGTACTGCCGTCGTTGAGCAGGGCGACAGCGTGCTGGAGGTCGAGGCTCGCCGGAACCGGGAAGGTGTCCTCGGGCAGCGCGATGACCGTGTCCGCGTATCCCCCGCCGTAGTCGCCCACCGCGCTGGAGACGACTTCCTTGCCCAGCCAGGTCTGGTCGACTCCGGCGCCCACGGCCTCGACGATGCCCGCCACCGCGCTGCCGGGCACGTACGGCGGCTCGACCCCGAACCCGTCGGGTCCGTCGCCCCGCCGGATGAGGGCGTCGAGCCAGCCGACTCCGGCCGCCTTCACCGCGATGCGGAGCTCGCCCTCGCCGGGTTCGGGAGTGGGCAGTTCGATCTGTTCGAGAACACTGGGGTCGCCGAAGCGGGACACTGTGATCGCACGCATGACCGCAAGGTAGGACCTCCAGTTCGCTGGAGGTCAAGCGAACACGGGGATCAGCGGTTTCAGCGCGGAGTGCAGCACTTCCCGCGAGCAACCCGCGTAGCCGATGAGGTTCCCGAACACCGTCGGCGTCCCGGTGAAGTGCCGGACGAGCCCGTCGAGCCGGATCCCCGCGCGTTCCGCGGCCGTCAGCCGCGCCGCTTCCTCGGCCGCCGTTCCACAAGGGACGACCAGGTGCGCGCCCGCGTCGTCGCCGAGCACCGGGATCCCCGCCGACGTCAGCGCGGCCGAAACCAGGGACCGGCGCTCCGAAAGTTCCCGCCGGAGCTTCCGCAGATGCCGCCCCAGATCGCCGTGCCGCGCCAGTTCGGCGAGCACCCGCTGCCCCGCGGGCGACGGGCGCGTCCCGGTGCCTTCGCGATACTCCAGCACCGCGGCCGCGACGGGTGACGGCGCGACCATCCAGCCCGCGCCCAGCGCCGGGGTGAGAATCTTGCTCGTGGTCCCGAGATGCGCGACGACGTCGGGCGCGAGCGCGGCCAGCAGCGGGAGCGGCGCGACGTCGAACCGCAGCTCGCCGTCGTAGTCGTCCTCGATCACCAGCATGCCCTCGGCACGGGCGAGTTCGACGAGCTCGACCCGGCGGGACGCGCTCATCCGGCTGCCGAGCGGGTATTGATGCGCGGGCGAGCAGTACACCGCGCGGACGTCGGCGGGGACGGCGTCCGGGCGCAGGCCCTCTTCGTCGACCGGGACGGGCACGACCTCCATCCCCGCCCGCCGGAACGCCTGCACCGCGCGCTGGTAGCCCGGCTCCTCGATGGCGACCCGGTCGCCGCGCGAGAGCACGGCGCCGGCGAGTTCGATCACCGCCGCCGTCGTCCCGCCGGTGGCGAGCACCGTTCCGGCGGCGAGCCCGCGATGGCGCAGCAGATGTTCGGACACCGCGTCCCGGTACGCGGGCAGACCGGCCCTGTCCTCGCGATAGGTCGGGCGCGGATCGGCGGCGGCCCGCCACGCGCGGCGCCACGCGGCCCTTTCGACGCCGTCGGCCCACGGGACGCCCGGTGTGAGGTCGATCAGCGTGGGCGGCGCGGCCGGTCTACCGGGCGCCGGGCCTTTCGACGGCCTGTCCGCGGGCGGTGTCGTGGTCACATAGGTGCCGGAGCCGTGACGGCCCGCGATCCAGCCCTCCGCGTGAAGCTGCTCGTACGCCGCCGACGTCACCGTGCGGCTGACGCCGAGCCGGTTCGCGAGCGCCCTGGTCGAAGGCAGCCTGTCGCCACCGCGCAGATGCCCGTCGCCGGCGGCCACGCGCAACGCGTCGGCCAGCTGGACCGCGAGCGGGACGAGCGAATCGCGGTCGAGGCTGACCGGCAGAGCGGTGTCGGACATGCTGTACTCCGCTTCTCCGTGAAGTGGCCTTCTCAAGTATAGGAGAATTGGCCGTTATTACAGGCCACTCGCGTGGGTGAGACTGCTCGCATGCCCACACCGCTGTCTCCCACCGACCGCACCACTCTCAACCGCAAGAAGAACCGCGCGCTCACCGATCGCTCGGCGCTGTACGCGGTGCTCGACGAAGGCCTGATCTGCCATCTCGGCATCGTGCGCGACGGCGTCCCGCTGGTCATCCCGACCGGCTACGGCCGCGACGGGGACACGCTCTACCTGCACGGCTCCACCGGGGCGAGGAGCATGCGCGACTCGGACGGCGTCGAGGTCTGCGTCACGGTGACCCTGCTCGACGGCATCGTCTACGCGCGCTCGGTCAACAACCACTCGATGAACTACCGCAGCGCGGTGATCCTGGGCAAGGCGACCGCGGTCACCGACGGCGAACGGAAGATGCACGGCCTGCGGGTGCTGACCGATCACCTCGCGCCCGGCTCGTGGGAGCACGCGCGGGACGTCAACGCGAAGGAGTTCGCGTCGGTTTCGGTGCTGGAACTGGACCTCACCGAGGCGTCGGTGAAGATGCGCGGCGAGGGTCCCGACGACCCCGAGGACGAGGTCGCGGCCGATCTCTCGTGGGCGGGAGTGCTGCCGGTGCGGACGGTGTTCGGGGAGCCGGAGCCGTCGGCGGACCTGGCTTCGGACTGGGTGGTGCCGGACCACGTGAAGGGGCGGGTCGGGTAGTCGCTGATGTCATGAAAGGGTCTTTCAGGACGTTTTTCGTCCTGAAAGACCCTTTCATGACACGTGGAGAAGGCCCCTTCGCCTCGGGGCGTGATCCTCGCGGAGGGCGGAGTCCCGAAGGTGTCATTGGCGGTCGACGGGGGAAGATCGGGAACGTTGAGTGTCCCGGATCTTCCGTTGATCAAGGTCCAAGACCGGCATCCCTGGCGACGATGTAGGAATCGGGACGTTCAACGTCCCGATTCCTACATCGTCACGCCCTGACAGCCACGCAACCACCACTCACGACCACCTCGAAAGCCTTCAGCGCGTCCGCGGCAGCCGCACGGTGAAAGTCGTCGCCCCCGGCACGCTCGCGACCTCGATGGTCCCGCCGTGCGCGGAGACCAGTGACAGCACCACCGAAAGCCCGAGTCCGGTCCCGCCGTTGCCGCGGGTGCGGGCGGTGTCGACGCGGAAGAACCGGTCGAAGATCCGTTCCCGCGCTTCCGGCGGGATCCCCGGCCCGGCGTCGCTCACCCGCAGGACGACCTCCGAATCCGAAGCCGAGCCCGACACCGTGACCGGGGTTCCGGGCGGCGTGTGCACCGCGGCGTTGGCGAGCAGATTGTCCAGCACCTGCCGCAGGCGCACCGGATCCGCTTGCAGGACGACGTCTTCCGGGAGCGGGCCGACGGTCAGCGGATGCTCCGGGCGGCCGGCGGCGAAGGCCTCGCCCGCGTCGGTCATCAGTTCGGCGAGGTCGACGTCGACCAGCCGCAGCGGCGCCTCGGTCTCGGGCGCGTCGAGGCGCGCGAGGAGCAGGAGGTCGTCGACGAGGACGCTCATCCGCTGGGTCTCTTCGCGGATTTTCGACAGGTGCGCCTCGCGTTCCGCGGGTTCGTTCGCCGCGGCGTAGCGGAAAAGCTCGGCGTAGCCCCGGATCGACGTCAGTGGCGTGCGCAGTTCGTGCGAGGCGTCGGCGATGAACCGCCGCAGCCGTTCGTTCGCCTCCCTGCGCGCGACCAGCGAGGAATCGAGGTGCGCCAGCATCAGGTTGAACGCCGTCCGCAGTTCCTCGACCTCGGCGCCGCCACCGTTCGCCGGCGCGCGCACCGGGAGATCGGCGTTCGTGGTCAGATCGTGCGACGCGATGTCGTGCGCCGTCCCGGCCATGTCGCTCAGCGGCCGCAACCCGCGCCGCAGCACCAGCCGTCCCGCGATCACCAGCACCGCCAGCGCCAGCAGGAACGCGACGACCTCGACCATGATCAGCTGGCTGACCGTCCGGTCCAGATCCGCCTGCGGCGCGGCGCTGACCAGCACGATGTTCCGGCTCGGCTCGATCGGGCAGGCCCGGACGCGGTAGGTGCCCTTGTCCTCGATGTAGACGGTCCGCAGCACCTCGGTCCGCGTCGCGTCCTCGGCGACCTTTTCGAGCGCTTTCGAGTCCGGTGGCAGGGAACCGCCGTCCTGCGGGAGCGCGTCACCGTTCTGCACCGAGAAAACGGCGGAGAACCAGCCGTAGGACTGCTGCGGTTTCCCGCCGTGCGTGGTGCGCAGTGACGGCACCTGGCTGATCTGGGTCTTGGCGAGCTGTTCGTCGAGCCGGTCGTTCAGATAGCCCTTCATGATGCCGACCATCACGGTGCCGACGACGGCGAACACGACCAGCGCCAGCGCGCCGAGGCCGAGCGCGAGCCGGGTCCCGAGCCTTGACCGGCGCCAGGCGTCGTACCACCGGCGCAGTGTTTTCATCTGGCGGCCTGCCGCACGACGTAGCCCACCCCGCGCACGGTGTGGATCAGCGGCTCGTTGCCGGCGTCGAGTTTGCGCCGCAGGTGGGAGATGACGAGTTCGACCACATTGGACCGGCCGCCGAAATCGTATTCCCAGACGTGGTCGAGGATCTGCGCCTTGGTCATCACCGACGGCGAACGCCGCATGAGATAGCGCAGCAGTTCGTATTCGGTCGGCGTCAGCTCGGCAGGTTTGCCGTCGCGGGCGACCTCGCGGGTGTCCTCGTTCATGGTCAGATCGCCGACGCGCAGCAGCGCGGCGGCCCTGGCCTGGCTGCTGTGGCTTCGCCGCAGGACCGCGCGCAGCCGCGCCATCAGTTCCTCGACGGAGAACGGCTTGACGAGGTAGTCGTCGCCGCCCCGGGTGAGCCCGGCGACACGGTCCGCCGTCGCGTCCTTCGCGGTGAGGAAGACGACGGGCACCGCCGTCCCGGACTCGCGGAGCCTGTCCAGCACGGTGAACCCGTCGATCCCGGGCAGCATCAGGTCGAGCACGACGATGTCGGGCACGAACTCGGCCGCCCTGACGAGCGCGGCCTCGCCCGACCCGGCGGTGACGGCCTGCCAGCCCTCGTAGCGGGCGACGGTGGCCACCAGATCGGCGATATGCGGCTCGTCGTCCACCACCAGTAGTCGAACGGGGGTCTCGGTGTTCACAAGGCCCATCCTCCGTTAACGCGCGCGCGAGAGCGAGGCGGGAGCGCAGACGACAGGAAGCCGACAGGTTCCGCCAAGAAAGGTCACAGGTTGGCCCAGCAGGCTCGGTGCTTGAACCGGACCGGAAGGAACCACGTGTGACCACCATGACGCAGACCGCCGTGAAGCCGCGCCCGGCGATCCGTCCCAGGATCGCCGCACGCGCCGGGCTCTTGACCTTCATCGGGGCCAACGTGGCCGCCGTGACCGCGCTCTTCTTCACCGCGGGACCGTCGGACAACGTGCTCATCAGCGTCGGCAGGCTCGCCGGGCTGTACGGGGCGCTGGCGATGGCGTTCCAGCTGCTGCTGGTCGCCCGGCTGCCGTGGCTCGACCGCCGTCTCGGCATGGACCGGCTCACCGTCTGGCACCGCTGGACCGGGTTCAGCCTCCTGTGGACACTGCTGACCCACTTCGTCTTCATCGTCTTCGGCTACGCGCAGGTCGAGGACAACGGCGTGGCGGACGAGTTCGTCACGATGGTGACCAAACTCGAGGGGATCCTGCGCGCGGTCGTCGCGCTCGCGCTGATCCTGCTCGTCGGCGCCGTTTCCGCGCGCTTCGCCCGGCGCCGTCTGGCGTACGAGACCTGGCATTTCCTGCATCTCTACACCTACGCCGCGGTCGTGCTGGCGTTCAGTCACCAGATCGCGCTGGGCGGATCGTTCGCGTCGTCGCCCGGAGCGCAGGCCTACTGGTGGGCGGTGTGGGGTGTCGCGCTCGGCTCGGTCTTCGCCGGCCGCGTGGCGCTGCCGCTGGCCCGGAATCTGCGGCACCGGCTGAAAGTCGTCGCCGTGGTGCCTGAATCCGACGACGTCGTCTCGGTGTACATGACCGGAAAGCACCTGGACAAGATGCCCGCGAAGGCCGGTCAATTCTTCCTGTGGCGCTTCATGACCCGGGATCGCTGGTGGCAGGCCAATCCGTTCTCGCTGTCGGCCGCGCCGGACGGCCGCACTCTGCGGCTGACCGCGAAAGCCGCCGGTGAGGGCAGCGCGTCGTTGCGGTCGCTGAAGACCGGGACGCGGGTGTTCGCCGAAGGCCCGTACGGCGCGTTCACCACGATGCACCAACGGAAACCGGACGCGCTGCTGATCGCGGGCGGCGTCGGGATCACGCCGATCCGCGCGCTGCTGGAGGAGATCTCCGGCCACGTCGTGGTGCTCTACCGCGTCCGCACCCAGCTCGACGCGGTCCTGCTGCCGGAGCTTCGCGGGCTGGCGCAGGCGCGCGGCGCCGTCGTCCACGTCCTGAGTGGACCGTCCGATCTGGCCGGTCCGTACGGGCCGGTGCTCGGCGCGCCCAGCCTGGGGCGGATGGTGCCGGACATCGAGAATCGGGACGTCTTCGTCTGCGGACCGCCGGGGATGACCTCGGCGACGTTGCGCAGCCTGCGCGAACTGCGGGTGCCGAACCAGCAGGTCCACGCCGAACGCTTCAGCCTCGCCGCCTGAGCCAGGGAGTCCCGATCATGAAGAAGACCATCGTCGCCGCCACGGTCGCCCTTTCGGCCGCCGGATTCCTCGGTGTCTGGCTGTACGAACCTTCCCCGCTGGGTTCGGAGACCGTGGCCGTCGCCGCGCCCGCTCCTTCCACCGTGTCCTCTTCGGACGGTGGCGCCTCCGAAGGCGCCGAGCGCACCATCGACGGCTCGGTGGAGAGCAACCGGTACGGCACCGTGCAGGTGCGGCTGGTGATCTCGGCCGAGGACAAGATCTCCGAGGTCCGTCTCCTGCAACGGCCGATCAGCGGGCGCGGCGTCGACGCGATCCCGATCCTCCAGGAGGAGACGCTGACCGCGCAGAGCGCCGACATCGACACCGTCTCCGGGGCGACGTCGACGAGCGAGTCGTACATCGATTCGCTGCAGGCGGCGCTGGACGCCAGATGAACCGGGTCGAGCAGGTGATGGGGCTGCCGGTCTCGGTCGACGTCCGGGCGGACGGTGAACTCGTCGCCCACGCGATCGACGGCGTCTTCGGCTGGCTGCGGGAGGTCGACGCCCGGTTCAGCCCGTTCAAGGCCGGCAGCGAGGTCTGCCGGTACGACCGCGGCGAACTCGCGCCTTCGGCACTGAGCGACGACCTGCTGGAAGTGCTTTCGCTGTGCGATCACTACGAACGGCTGTCCGGCGGCGCGTTCAGCGCCCGGCTCCCCGGACGACGGCTCGACCCGAACGCGATGGTCAAGGGCTGGGCCGTACAGCGGGCGGCGTCGCTGCTGCTGGCCGAAGGGCTGGACGTGTTCTGTGTCAACGCGGGCGGGGACGTGGTCACCTCCGGCGAACCGGAACCCGGCCGCGCGTGGCGGGTCGGCATCCGGCATCCCGAGCGGAGAAACGCGGTCTGCGCCGTGGTGGAGTCGTCCGGCGGCGCTGTCGCGACGTCGGCGGAATACGAACGCGGCGCGCACATCCTGGACGGGCGGACGGGGCGCCCGCCCGTCGGGCTGCTGAGCGTCACCGTCACCGCCGACGACCTCGTCACGGCGGATTCCCTGGCCACGGCCGCGTTCGCGATGGGGACCGAAGGGATCGCCTGGGTCGCGGCGCAGCCGGGCTGCCAGGTGCTGATCGTGGACGCGAAACGGCAGGTGCACCGGTCGCCGGGGCTGCGGCTGGCTTGAGCTGCCCAGGGGGACCGCAAGCCCCGCGGCGCTCGTCGCCGCCGGACACCAGTCCGTGAAGGCCTCCTTGAGGGACTCTGGGTCCCTCAAGGAGGCCTTCACGGAC
>NZ_JBHXJK010000184.1:0-13406 GCF_042723255.1 Amycolatopsis thailandensis | reverse complement strand
CCCTTCCCTCGGCTGAGCAGAGGGAAGGGGGCCTTCACGCGCATCAGGGGGTTTAGATTCCCTGCTTCGTCATTTCGGCGTAGTCGCCCACCTCGGCGGCCGGAGGCGGAACGACGTCCACCGGCGTGCCCCAGTCGCTGTAGGTGTAGGTCGACTTGGACTCGCCGTTCTCGCGTCCACCCACCGACTTCGCGAACGAGGTCATGTCCATGGTCATCTTCAGGGGAAGCTGTTCGGCGTTGAGCCACAGTTCGGCCGGGATCCGCAGATCCTTGCCTTCGAGCCGCTTCTCGATGTTCGCCCGCTGCTCGGCGGGGAGGTCCTCACCGAAGAACAGGTCGAACTGCTTCTTGGCGTCGAACTCGACGAAGTAGTGGTTCACCGGGACGCCGTCCAGCTGGGTCTGCTCCGACCTGACGATGCGGCCGGTCTTTTCCACCAGTTCCAGCAGCTTCGCCGGGTCGCCCATTTCGAACGACTTCCGCAGGGCCTTCCCCATGGCCTTCGTCTGGGGGTCCTCGCTGTTCAGGTCGATCTTCCCCCAGTTCTTGTCCGTCTTGAGCTGGACCTTCTCGGCCGGGGGAAGTTTGACGAACAGGGCCTGGTCGACCAGGCGCAGAGTGCCGGCTTCGCCGTCGATGGTCAGGTTCGCCTCGATTTTCGAGGCGGCACCGTCGTAGTACGCCAGTAAAGTGCCCGTGACCTTGGCGCCGTCGCGGGTGGCGTCGAGCGTCGCCTTGGAGGACTTGCTCTTTCGCGTCCCCTGCTTCGCGGCCTCGACGAGGCCGAGCGCGTCGGTGAACGGGGTCGCCAGCGCGAGCTCGCCACCCTTGTCCTCGGCCTTGTTCTCGGCCGGGCGGGTGCCGCAGCCCGTGACCAGCAGGGTCAGGGCCGCGGCCACCGCGGTGAGCTTGAAGGTAGTGCGGATCACCGGCCGCCGGCCTGCTTCGCGAGTTCCGCCATGTCGCCGACCTGGTCGGCGGGCGGGACGGTGAGGCTCACGGGAACACCCCAGTCGGTGTACTTGACCGTGGTCTTGGCGACACCGCCACCGGGGGCGCCCATGGCCTTCACGAACGCGGTCGAGTCCGAGACGACCTGCACCGGCAGCTGGTCGGCGTTGAGCCACAGTTCGGTGGTGATCACGACGTTCTTGCCCGCGAGTTTCGCCTTGAGCTGATTCACGGTCTCGGCGGGCAGCGGGATGCCGACCTCGCCCATGATGAGCGCGATGGCCTTCTCGGCTTCGACCTCGATGACGTAGTGGTTGGTCTGCTCGCCGTTCAGTTCGACCTGGTCCGACTTCGTGATCTTCCCGGCCTGCGAGACCTGCTCGAGGATGCGCGACGGGTCGCTGTCCTTCATGGCCTTCGACATCATCTTGCCGAGCAGCTGCGAGAGCGGGTCCTGGCCGTCGGGCGAGATCTTCACGTACGCCTTGTCGGTCTTCAGCTCGGCCTTGTCCTCCGCGTCGAGCTTGAAGTACAGCGCGTTGTCGATGAACAGCATGTCGAGCTTCTTGCCGTCGCTGTCCATGACCATCGCGAGCTTGCTGTTCTCGCCGTCGTACATGCCCTCACCGGACGCCGTGCTCTTCTGGGCGCCCGCGACGGTCTCCATCGTGACCTTCGACGACTTGGCCTTCTTGGTGCTCTCGCGGCTCAGCGCCGCGAGCTGGATCGGGTCGCCGAGCGGCGACGAAAGCGAACTCTTCGCTTCGGAAGGAGCGGGAGCAGCCGCGCCGGACTGCTTCTCGGCACCGCACGCGGACAGCGCCAGAACGGCGGCCGTGGTGACGGCGGCGAGCATGGTTACGCGCTTCAAGAGGACCCCTCAGAAAAAGTTGATCTAATCCGAACGGGGTATCGCTCCTGGTCGGAAATAGTTACCGATCGTCCTCATGTCCGGCTCGGGACCCCAGAAGGCGGCGCAGAGACTCCAGCCGTTCCGGGCTGGCGTCACCCTCGGTGACGACGTCGTCGAGTGCGCAGTCCGGGTCCGAAGGCGGCCCGAGGTGCCCGCAGGCGGACGGGCATTCTTCGGCCGCCGCGGCGAACTCCTCGAACGCGAGCACGATGTCGTCGGCGGTCACGTGCGCCAGTCCGAACGAACGGACACCGGGCGTGTCGACCACCCAGCCGCCACCGGGCAGGGGGAGCGCGACCGCCGCGACCGACGTGTGCCTGCCCTTGCCGACCGCGCTGACCACGCCGGTCGCCAGATCGGCGTCCGGCACCAGCCGGTTGACCAGAGTGGACTTCCCGACGCCGGAATGCCCGACCAGCGCGGTGACCCGGCCCTTGAGCCTGCCGGTCAGCTCCTCGGGGTGCTCGTCGTGGCGGGTGACCACGGCCGGGATGTCGAGACCCGCGTAGCCGGAGAGGAGTTCGTCCGGGCTCGCGAGGTCGGCCTTCGTCAGGCACAGGACCGGTTCGAGGCCGCCCGCGTAGCAGGCGACGAGACAGCGGTCGATGAAGCCGGTGCGCGGCGGGGGATCGGCCAGCGCGGTCACGATCAGCAGTTGCTCGGCGTTGGCGACGACCACCCGTTCGAAGGGGTCGGTGTCGTCCGCCGTCCGGCGGAGCACACTGGAGCGTTCCTCCACCCGGATGATCCGGGCGAGGGTGTCCGGCTTGCCGCTCACGTCGCCGACGATGCCGACGGTGTCGCCGACGACGACCGAGACCCGGCCCATCTCACGGGCCCGCATCGCGGTGACGACCCGCTCCGGATCCGAGTCGATCGCGCAGGTCCAGCGCCCGCGGTCCTTCCCGATGACCATCGCCGTGGAGGCGTCCGCGTGCTCGGGACGACGTTTGCTGCGCGGCCTGGTGCCCTTGCCGGGACGGATCCGCACGTCGGATTCGTCCAGCCTGCGCCAGTCCTTGCCCGCCAAACCGCCTCCTGCTCTCCGAACACCGCGGGACAATGATCCCATGCTGCTCGCCATCGCCCGGCCGGCGTGTAACGATGACTGTCGATTAGGGAGGTTTTCGCATGTGCGGGCGCTATGCCGCCACCAAGGACCCCGCGGCGCTGATCGACGAATTCGCCGCGGTGGACCTGACCGAGGGCCGGGTCCGGACCGATCACAACGTGGCGCCGACCAAGGTCGTCCCCACCGTGGTGCAACGCCACCCGCGTGACGCCGACGGCGCGGTGCTCGAAGACGAGCCCACCGTCCGGTCGCTGCGGACGATGCGCTGGGGCCTGGTCCCGTTCTGGGCGAAGGACCCCGGGGTGGGCTCGAAGATGATCAACACGCGCGCCGAGACCGCCAAGGAGAAGCCGTCCTTCAAGAAGGCGGTCTCCTCGCGGCGGTGCCTGGTCCCCGCCGACGGCTGGTACGAGTGGCGGCGCGACGGCAAGGAAAAGCAGCCCTTCTACATGACCGGACCCGATGACGGTTCGCTCGCCTTCGCCGGTATCTGGGAGACCTGGCGGCCGAAGGACGACAAGGACGCGGACCCGCTGATCACTTTTTCGGTGATCACCACGGACTCGGTCGGCAGGCTCACCGACGTCCACCACCGCATGCCGCTGCTGATGCCGCGCGAAAAGTGGGACACCTGGCTCGACCCCGACCTGCCCGACGTCACCGACCTTCTCGTCCCGCCTCCGGTGGACCTGGTCGACACGATCGAGCTGCGCCCGGTGTCCAGCCTGGTCAACAGCGTCCGCAACAACGGCCCCGAGCTGCTGGACCGGGTCGAGCCCGTCGCCGAAAGCGCGCTCTTCGACGCGCCCGGCTCATGACGACGCTGGAGATCGACACCGCCTACGGTCCCGCGCGGGCCGAGTTGCACTGTGCCGAGGAGGGCACCGCCGTGTTGATGCTCGGCCACGGCGCGGGCGGCGGCATCGGCGCGAAGGACCTGGTCGCGGTCACGCGGGCGGCGCAGGCGGCGGGCGTGCACGTCGCGCTCGTCGAACAGCCGTACCGGGTGGCGGGCCGTCGCGCGCCCGCTCCCGCCACGCAGCTCGACACCGCCTGGCTGACCGTGGCCGACGAGATCTCCGAGCGTTTCGACGATCTCCCGATCGTGTTCGGCGGCCGGTCGTCCGGGGCTCGCGTCGCGTGCCGGACCGCCGCGGCGGGGCAGGCGGTGGCGGTGCTGTGCCTGGCCTTCCCCGAGCATCCGCCGGGGAAGCCGGAGAAGACCCGGCAAGGTGAACTGGACGCCGTCGAGGTCCCGACGCTGGTCGTCCAAGGCGAGCGTGACCCGTTCGGCCTGCCCAAGGCGGGGCCGCATCACGAGATCGTGGTGCTCAAGGGCGACCACAACCTCAGCGCCGACCTCGACGGCGTGTCACGCGCGGCCGCCGAGTGGCTGGAGCGTGTGCTGCGGCCGCTCGCTTGAAAGCCGTCGCCGTGCGTAGTGCACGGTGACCGCGGCCAGCAGCGGACCCCAGAGCAGCAGCGGCGCGTAACAGACGGCCATCACGACGCCGTAGACCGGCGAGTCCTCCCAGGTCCCCGGCGGCATCGACGCACCGGCCGACGCCCGGCGGAGCAGGGCCTGGACACCCAGCACGGTCAAGGCGATCGCGCCCGCGGCCGCCGGGACGATCGCGGCGAGCGGCGGGATCCTCCGGCCGCGCAACCCCGGGATCCAGCGCGGCCACACCTCGCCCCACGGCCGGACGAGCCCGAGGGTGAGGAACGCGAGCCCCTCGGCGAGGAGGCTCAGGCCGAAGACGTAGGCCGTTCCCCAGCCGGGGATGCCGAACTCGCTCAGCCCTTGTTCGGTGAACCCGACCGGGACGCCGAGGCCCATCGCGATCCGCCACAGCCCGGACGGCAGGGTCGTCAGCAGTGTCAGGTGGGCGGCGAGGTTCGCCCACTTCGGCACGCCGGGCATGGTCTCGGTCATCTGTCGCTCCTCAGGAGTCGTCGTTCGCTTGCCGACGACGATTCCCGAGCGCGGGCGCGTGATCTTCCCGCCGCGGACTGACCGCTCTCCCTCGCTGGGGTGAACCCGCCTTCCCGCGTTTCGTCCTCTGAACGCTACGAGGACCCGTGGCCCGCGTGGTTTCGCGTGACGGGATGGACGGCACGCGTGATCAGGCGGACGACACGTGTGTCCAGGCGGACGACACGCGACGGGACCCCGGCCGCCGGTGTGGCGTCCATCCCGTCACGCGTGTCGTCCATCTGATCACACGTGTCGTCCGGTCGGGCACGCGAAAGTGCCACTTCGGGCCGGATGATCGTGAGTGGCGATTCGGGTTCTGGCGGACTCGTATTTAGGTACCCACTGGTGTGACCGGCGAGTGTGGAGGATTTGGGACGTTGAACGTCCCGGATCTTCCACGCTCGGTCTGGTTGGTGTGGGAGTCGGGGCAGTGCACGTCCCGAATCTTCCGTTGATCAAGGTCCAAGGCGGGGCGTCCCTGGCGACGATGTAGGAATTGGGACGTTGACCGTCCCAATTCCTACATCGTCGCGCCCTGGCAGCCGCGGAGCCACCACTCGCCCAGTTCAGGCGTGGGTAGGGAAATACCGGTCCGCTCGAACCCGAATCGCCACTCACGACCATCCCGGCCGCCGCGTTCAGAGGACGAAACGCGGGGAGGTCAGCCCGCGATCGGGGCGACCACGGCGCCGGTGAGGCGCACCAGGTCGGCGGGGGCGAGTTCGACCTCCAGGCCGCGGCGCCCGGCCGAGCAGTGCACGGTCTCGAACTTCTCCGCCGAGGCGTCGATCACCACCGGCAGCCTGCTCCGGTGCCCGAGCGGCGAGATCCCGCCGAGCACGTACCCCGTCGCGCGCTGCGCGGCCGCGGGGTCGGCCATCTTCGCCTTCTTCCCGCCCGCGGCGGCGGCGAGCGCCTTCAGGTCCAGCTGCCCGGTGACCGGGACCACGCCGACGGTCAGCTTCCCGTCGACGTCGGCCACCAGGGTCTTGAACACGCGTGCGGGGTCGAGCCCCAGCGCTTCGACGGCTTCGAGGCCGTACGACTCGGCCCGCGGGTCGTGGTCGTAGGCGTGCAGAACGTGCGCCACTTTCTGCTTCGCCAGCAGCGCCGTCGCCGGGGTTCCCTTGCCTGCCATGGGCGGAGTCTACGAGCGCGCCGGGAATGCCCGGCCGGGCCGCACTGTTGAAAGGCACGTGTCCACCACACTCGAAGCTCCCCGAATCCTGATCCCGCGTACGCCGGGCGGCCAGGTGATCCGTCCGCGCGTAAACTCGACGACGTCTCATGCGCACAAGCGCATCGACGCCGATCGGGAAGGGAACGGTTTGCCGAGCACGCAGAATCCCGCGCCGGACACGGGCACGGACGCCGAAGAGGCGGCCGCGCGGGCCGAGCGCTTCGAGCGGGACGCGATGCCCCTGCTCGACCAGTTGTACTCGGCCGCCATGCGGATGACCCGGAATCCCGCCGACGCGGAGGACCTCGTCCAGGAGACGTACTTGAAGGCGTACGCGGCCTTCGCCTCCTTCAAGGCGGGTACGAACCTCAAGGCGTGGATGTACCGCATCCTCACGAACACCTACATCAACGGCTACCGCAAGCGTCAGCGCCAGCCGGTGCAGCAGCCGACCGAGGAGATCACCGACTGGCAGATCGCCAAGGCGGAGAGTCACACCTCCAGCGGGCTGCGCTCGGCCGAGGTCGAGGCGATGGACAACCTGCCCGACGCCGACGTCAAGGAAGCGCTGCAGAAGCTGCCCGAGGAGTTCCGCCTCGCGGTCTACCTCGCCGATGTCGAAGGTTTCGCGTACAAGGAGATCGCCGAGATCATGGACACGCCCATCGGCACCGTGATGTCCCGGCTGCACCGCGGCCGCGCCCAGCTCCGTGACCTGCTCGCCGACGTCGCCCGCGAACGGGGCTTCATCCGCGCGGGCAAACAGCAGGAGGTGGCGGGGCGATGACCGACGACTACTGCAGCGGCGCGGACGACAAGGTCAAGTGCGAGGAAGCCCTCGCCGACATCTACCTGCTCCTCGACAAGGAGTGCAGCGCCGAGCGTGACGCCGCCCTGCGCAAGCACATCGAGGACTGCCCGCCGTGCCTCGAGGAATACGGCATCGACGAGCACATCAAGCAGCTGCTCGCCCGCAAGTGCGGTGGCGATCACGCGCCGGACGACCTCAAGTCCCGGCTGCGGGCCTCGATCCGCCAGACCGTGCAGACCAAGGGCGCGATCACGATCGAGCGCACCGAGGTCAAGATCGAGCAGACCTTCGAGTAGCACTGTGTAGCCCGCTCAGGACACACGAAGGCCCCCGTACCGGATCGGTGCGGGGGCCTTCGTTGTCTGATCGATGATCAGGAGTTGGGCTTCTTGCCGTGGTTCGCGCCGTTCTTCTTACGGTCGCGACGCTTGCGGGCGCGCTTCGACATGTTTCACTCCTCGTCCGAGTGGCCCTCGCGGGGTGACACGACACCGCTGGGCCAGGGTCAACCGCTCCAGTGTGTCATGCGGCCCTCACCCTGCTTGGATGGGGACGTGTCCACCCTTTCCGATCTGCTCGCGGAGAACACCGGCCTGTCCGGCGAAGCCGCGGACCATCTCCAGACCGTGGTCGCCGAATGGCAGCTGCTGGCCGACCTGTCCTTCGCCGACTTCCTGCTCTGGGTCGCCGTTTCGGAGGAGCTGCAACCCGACGGAGGCGACTACGTCTGCGTCGCCCACGCCCGCCCGACGACGGCGCCGACGGCCCATCCGGAGGACGTCGTCGGCACCCGGTTCACCGTGGACGAGCACCCGCAGCTGGCCAAGGCGAGCCGCGAGGTGCGGATCTGCCGCGAGGAAGACCCGCATTGGTATCGCGACCTGCCGATGCGCCGTGAAGCCATCCCGGTGGTGTTCGGCGGCACGGTGATCGCCGTCCTGAGCCGCGAGACGAACCTGGCGGCCTCGCGGGTGCCGAGCCCGCTCGAAATCGCCTATCTGGGCAGCGCGGGTGATCTGTGCCAGATGATCGTCGACGGCACCTTTCCGAGCCCGGGGAACCAGACGGACACGCACACCAGCCCGCGGGTCGGTGACGGCCTGATCCGCCTCGACCCGACCGGCACGGTGGTCTTCGCCAGCCCGAACGGGTTGTCCGCCTATCACCGGATGGGGCACGAATCCGATCTCGTCGGGCAGCGCCTCGCGCCGCTGACCAGGTCGCTCATCCGTGACCCGTTCGACGCGACCGAGGTGTCGCACCGGATCATCGAGGCGCTCGACGGCAAGCCCAGCAGCCGCACGGAGGCGGACTCCCGCCGCGGCGCCGTCGTGCTGTTCCGTGCGCTGCCGCTGCGCCCCGCCGGGCAGGCCGCCGGCGCGCTGGTGCTGGTGCGTGACGTCACCGAGGTGAAGCGCCGCGACCGCGCCCTCCTGTCGAAGGACGCGACCATCCGCGAGATCCACCACCGGGTGAAGAACAACCTGCAGACGGTCGCCGCGCTGCTGCGGCTCCAGTCGCGCCGGACCTCCAGCGAGGAGGCGCGGCTCGCTCTCGGCGAGTCCGTGCGCCGCGTCTCGTCGATCGCGATGGTCCACGAGGCGCTGTCCATCTCGGTGGACGAGCGGGTCGACCTCGACAAGCTGCTCGACAACGTCCTCCCGATGGTCGGTGAGGTCGCGACGGCCGAGTCGCAGGTCGGGCTTTCGCGCACGGGCTCGTTCGGTGTCGTCGTCGCCGAGATCGCGACGCCGCTGGTGATGGTGCTCGCCGAACTGGTGCAGAACGCCATCGAGCACGCGTTTCCCGACGGGCGGCCGGGCAAGGTCGAACTCGTGGTGGAACGGTCGGCCCGCTGGCTCGACGTCGTCATCCGCGACAACGGGCGCGGACTGCCTTCGGGTTTCTCCTTGGAACGCAGCGACGGTCTCGGCTTGCAGATCGTGCGGACCCTGGTGGAGTCGGAACTGCGCGGCTCGCTGTCGATCCGCGGGCTGCGCGGGGAACCCGAGGAGACGGGCGGACGGCGCGCCGGAACGGAAGCGGCCTTGCGGATCCCGTTGTCCCGGCGGCTGTGAATCAGCGCGGTCCGGAGTGGACTGTCCCTTGTGGTCATCCGCAGTGGACAGTCTCACCCGGACACGTTTTAGGGCCGGCGCCCGAAGAGAAGATGGCGCCGGCCCTGTAACGGTTCCGCGGGAGGACTTGGAAAAAGTCCTGGAAGCCAGACCCCCGTGAGGGTGTGTCGGCCTCGCTTGTTAAGCTCAAGTCGGGTACGTGTCACCTCACGGCGCAGGGCCATGCAGCCATCGCGCCGCGGGAACTTCCCGAAGCTTGGGGTCTTGCTCGATTATTGGTGAAGCGTGCTGAGTCTTGAAAAACTCAGGCGGAAGTACGCGTGCCGATGTGCGTACGACGGCGCTTCAGGGCGCGTCGCTCGTCCTCGCTCATCCCGCCCCACACGCCCGCGTCCTGCCCGCTGGCCAAGGCCCAGGCCAGGCAGTCGGAGGCGACGGTGCAGCGGTGGCACACGGATTTCGCCTGAGTCACCTGCGACAGAGCAGGACCGCTGGTTCCCACCGGGAAGAACAGCTCGGGGTCCTCGTCTCGGCAGGCAGCGTCATGGCGCCAGTCCATGTTTCTGAGCTCCTTCATAATGGCGCGGTACTCCGCGCCATAGTCGTCATGGCGGTCGTTTTTTGGGTGCTTGTGAATGCTTTCACGAAGCACCCGTTTCGACAAGGGTTTTCCGAAGATCGGTGAGTCAGCTCACCCGGCCGAGCGACGCTTCTGACCTGCGGTTTCGTTCCGAAACAGCCTTCCGAAGGGAAGGCCGATGCGGTGAGCGGAGGTTCTGCGTCGATGAGCGGCAGGTCGTACTTTGCCGCAGGCGATCAGCGGTCCGGTCGTCAGACGATTACCGTCAGTGCTTCCGGGACGCTGAAGAACTCCACCCTCTTCCGCTGGCCGACGAGGTCGCCGTCCACCTGGAAGTTTACCGGTTCAGCAGCGTCTATGCGGATCATCGGCAGGTCATCGTGACGAAGGAGACGTCGTCCGCGTTGGTCGCTCTTCGTGAGCAATGCCTGCCGTACATGCTTGAACACGGTGGGCAATCGCAGACCGCTCAACGCGAAAAGGCCCAGTCCGGTGTCGAACGAGCTGCCCGGGTTCAGGTGGACCGGACGGTCCCCCAGGTAACTCCACGGATCGGTGTTCGACACGAAAGCGGTCAGCACTTCGGTGGGCTCTTCGCCCGGGATCCTGACGGTGAGGGGCGGGCGGCCGAGCGGCGGCCGCAGATGCGACGCCACCGCTGCCCTCATGTAGAGCCCCGCGGTGGTCTGCTTGCCCCGCCGCTTGGCCACGCGGCCGACGACGTCGGCGTCCCAGCCCATGCCGGCGTTGAAGGTGAACCAATGGCCGTCGGCGATCCCGAGGCCGACCTTGCGGCTCCGGTCGCTCTCGATGGCGTTGAGGAGCTGGTGGGTCGCCTCCACCGGATCGTGCGCGATGCCCAGCGCGCGGGCGAAGACGTTCGCCGAACCGCCCGGCACGACACCGAGCATGGGGACGTCGCCGACCTTCGCCGGATCGCCGTCGGCGTCCGCGAGCAGGCCGTTGACCACCTCGTTGACCGTGCCGTCGCCGCCGTGGGCGACCACCAGGTCGATCCCGTCACGGGCGGCGGACCGGGACACGGCCATCGCGTGGCCGCGGTAGTCGGTCTCCACCACGTCGAGTTTGACCTGGCTGGCCAGTGCGTGCGCCAGCACGTCACGGCCACCGGCGGTGGTCGAGGTTGCCTGGGGATTCACGACGAGGATGGCACGCACATACCGCAGGGTAAGTGACTTCTGCCCGAAGGTGGGAGCTTCACGTGACGCGAAGCTCAGCCGCGCGACGTCCTCGAGGCAGCACCTTGTGACCCCTGTGGCGGGCGTCCCTCCTTCACTGCCGACGAATGACAGCTCCGTCGTGACAAGTGCACCCGGGCCGACCGCCCGCTCATCGACGACACTCCCAATTCTTCCCATACGGCGGTCCGGGGAAACCGGCCGACCGGGTGGCATACGATCGAAAGTGCTCACGTACGGTGACCCGCCCTGGTGGAGCGCCGTGTCCGGAAGCCTGGAAGGCTGTTTCGCCGTGTCCATCGCCGACAAGCTCTCGCCCGCGCCCCGTGAAGTCCGCCTCGCCGGGGTGATCACCGCGCTGCCGGGGTTCGCCCTGATCGTGTTCGCGGTCCTGCTCCTGGTCAACGGCCAGGCCGGACCGGAGAACCTGCTGGCCGAGGTCGCCTACTATCTCGTCCTCGCCGCCGGAACGGTGGCCTGCGCGGCCGGGCTGGTGCTGGGGAAGACCTGGGCGAGGTCGCCCGGCGTGGTCGTCGCGCTGATCCTGGTCGGGGTCGGCTGGTACGGCGCGGGCCCGTCCGGGCAGCCGCTGTGGGGGGTGCCGCTGGGCCTGATCGGCGTCGCCGTCCTCGTGCTGCTGTTCCGCCGCCCGTCGCGCGCGTGGGCGCTCGGGTTGCAGGAGGGCGAGACCGAGGAAGAGGCCGCCGAACGCGACGGCGCCGCCGGTCGTGCGGCGCGTCGCGAACGCGAGGAACGGGACTCCTAGCCACCGTGACGCCGCACTCGCGTGCTTGGGGACGTGACTCGCGTGCTTGAAGCCGGAACTCGCGTGCTCGGACGGCGCACCGTCGAGTGCGGCGCGTCGCGAACGCGAGGAACGGGACTAGACCTGGGCGGCGAGCGCCTTCAGGGGTTCGTCGGTCAGCCGGTCGACGGTCCACTCGTCCATCGGCACCGCGCCGAGCGACTTGTAGAAGCCCTGCGCCGGGTTCCAGTTCAGCACCGACCATTCGAGGCGGGCGTAGCCGCGCTCGGCGCAGACGGCCGCGAGCGTGGCCAGGAGCGCCTTGCCGAGGCCTGAGCCGCGCTGCTCGGGGCGGACGTAGAGGTCTTCGAGGTAGACGCCGTGCACGCCGCGCCAGGTGGAGAAGTTGAGGAACCAGAGCGCGTAGCCCACGATCTCCCCGTCGACCTCGGCGACGTGGCCGAACAACGCCGGCGCCTCACCGAACAGCGCTGTCCGCAGCTGTTCGGGTGTGAGGTGGCACTCGTCCGGGGCGCGTTCGAACTCGGCGAGGTCGTAGACGAGCCGGACGACGGCGTCGACGTCCTCCTCGCGGATCCGCCGGATGCGGTCGTCGGCCACTAGTCCTCCGTCGTGGGGAGCAGGTTGAGGTGTTCGATCTGGGGCTCACCGCGTTCGTCGCCGAGCACCGCGACGCCCGCCGGGTCGAGTCCGAAGTGGACGCCCGCCGTCGACGGCAGGCCGACCCAGCGCGCGACCAGGACACGGCTGAAGTGACCGTGGCCGACGAGGATCACGTCACCCTTCGCGAGCGGCTCGCGGACGCGGTCGATCAGCTTGTCCGCGCGGGCGTTGACGTCGTCCGCGCTTTCGCCGCCGGGGATCGGATGTGACCAGACCGTCCAGCCGGGAACGGTCTCCCGGATCACGGGGGTGGTGACGCCCTCGTAGTCGCCGTAGTCCCATTCGGCCAGCTCTTCGGTGACCTCGTCGACGCGCAGACCGGCCAGCTCGGCCGTCCGCAGCGCGCGGGTGCGGGGGCTGGAGAGGACGAGCGCCGGGTTGCCGCCGAGGACCGCGCGCAGGGTGCCGCCCGCCGCGCGGGCCTGCCCTTCGCCCGCCGTCGTGAGCGGGATGTCCGTGCGTCCGGTGTGCCGTCCGTTGACGGACCACTCGGTCTGACCGTGCCGGAGAAGGAAGAGCCGATGAGCCACGTTGCGAATATAGCCTGCGGTCCGGTTATGCTACTGGTGAGTAACATGATGAGGAGACCGTGATGGCGCAGAATCCGACCTACGCGATGTGGAACCGGCTGGCCGGGAAGCCGGTCGGCAAACAGCTGTTCTCGGCGGCGATGTGCCTGCGTGTGCCGTACTTCCGGACGGTGCTCCCGTCGGTGCGCGAACTGGGCCCTGGCCGGTGCGAGGTGACTTCCCCGAAGTGGTGGGGTGTTTACAACCACATCAAGACTTTTCACGCGATCGCGGCATGCAACCTCGCCGAGATCGCGATGGGGATGCTCGCCGAGGCGACCGTCCCGGCGACACACCGCTGGCTCCCCAAGGGGATGACGGTCGAGTATGTGGCGAAGGCCGAGACGAGCTTGCGCGCGGTCGCGGAGCTGCCGGAGCTGCCGGAATTCGGCGACGAGGGTTTCGAGCTCCCCGTGCCGGTGACGATCACGGACACGCACGGGAAGCCCGTCGTGACCGCGACCATCACCATCTGGGTCACCAAGAAGAAGTAAGGCGTGTCCGGGTGGCGTGCTGGTCACCGCGTTGGGTCGTGAGTGGCAAAGAGGGCTATTGAGGGGTAGGGCAAAGGTGGCGAGTGCTTGGCTTGCCCCTCTGCCGGTTTCGGGCGTTGCGAAAGCCACGTTCGCAACGTTGAGCGTTGC
>NZ_JBHXJK010000183.1:0-13516 GCF_042723255.1 Amycolatopsis thailandensis | reverse complement strand
CCTTCCCTACCCTCAAGGTAGGCAAGGAGGCCTTCACGGAACGGGGGTGGCGAGGTCGCTGGTGGGCCCTTTCACGCTTCATCGGCATGGTCGAGGCCGTCCGGCGGCCGGTCAGCGCGCCAGTTCGGACACCAGTTCATAGGAGCGGACCCGGTCCGCCTGGTCGTGCACCATGGTCGTGATCATCAGCTCGTTCGCGTCCGTGTCGGCCAGCAGGGTTTCGAGTCCCTTGTGGACTGTCTCGGGTGAACCGATGACGCTGCTCGAAGCCCGGTCCTCGATGAACACGCGCTCGATGTCGGTGTACGGGTACGCCGCGGCCTCTTCCGGCGTCGGCAGCGGGATCGGGCGGCCCTTGCGCAGGCTGAGGAACGTCAGGCCGCTGGGCGCGGCCAGGTACTGGGCGCGCTCGTCGGTCTCGGCGGCCACCACGGAGACGCCGAGCATCACGTACGGCTCGTCGAGGACGTCCGACGGCTTGAACGAGTCGCGGTAGAGCGCCACGGCGGGAAGCGTGTTCTCGGCGCTGAAGTGGTGTGCGAAGGAGAACGGCAGGCCCAGTTCGCCCGCCATCCGCGCGCTGAAGCCGCTCGAGCCGAGCAGCCACACCGGCGGCTTGTTGCCCTCGGCGGTCACGGCGTTGACGGCGCGCTGGTCGGAGTGCTCGAAGTAGGCCAGCAGCTCCGCGAACTGCTGCGGGAAGTTCTCCGCGGTGAGCCCGCCGGGGCCGCGCAGCGCGAGCGCGGTCCGCTGGTCGGTACCCGGGGCGCGCCCGATGCCGAGGTCGATCCGGCCGGGGTGGAACGCCTCCAGGGTGCCGAACTGTTCGGCGACCACCAGTGGCGCGTGGTTCGGCAGCATGACCCCGCCGGAACCGACCCGGATGCGTTCGGTGGCGGCGGCGACCTGGCCGATCATCACGGCGGTCGCGGAGCTCGCGATGCCGGGCATGTTGTGGTGCTCGGCGAGCCAGTACCGGTGATAGCCGAGCGCTTCGGTCCGGCGGGCGAGGTCGAGGGTGTTGCGCAGCGAGTCGCCCACACCGCCCCCGGCCACGACGGGCGAGAGGTCGAGCACGGACAGCGGGATGTCAGGCAAGGAGGTCACGCTCCGGTACAACGCGTCCGGCCCCCGATCCCTTCCCGTGACATCGAGCACCTGTCAACCGATCGAAATTAACCGACCCGATATACCCGGTGCCCGGCGGACTCCCGCCGTTTTCACGGTACGGTTGCCCCCTAATGCGACCGTGGGAAAACCACTGAAAAGAAAGGATTGAGGGTGCCGCGTCCGGAGCGACCTTTGGATCCCGGGGACGATCCGTTGCTCGAGTTCGCCGCCGATCTCCGGAGATTGAGGGAGAAAGCCGGAAACCCGACGTACCGCGAGCTGGGCAGGCGCGCCCATTACTCGGCAGGCACCCTCTCCGAAGCCGCCGGCGGGAAGAAGATGCCCAGCTTGGCGGTCACGTTGGCCTACGTCCGGGCATGTGAAGGGCCAGAGGCGGAGTGGGAGGCCCGATGGCACGACGTGACCGAGCGGACGCGCACCGGAGTCAGCGATTCACGGGCTGCCCCACTGAATGGGGAATCGGCCCCTTATATCGGCCTGACCGCATTCGGACCGGGTGACGCGGGCCGATTCTTCGGACGCGAACGACTTGTCGGGAAACTCGTTACCCGGCTTTCGGGGCAAAGATTTCTGGCGGTTCTGGGAGCGTCCGGTTCCGGTAAGTCGTCGTTGCTCCGGGCGGGCCTCCTGCCCGTCGTCGGCGAGCACTCCGTCACGGTGCTGATGACGCCCGGATCGCGGCCGCTGCAGGAGTGCGCCGTCCAGTTCGGCGCCGCGCTCGGGCTCGCGCCCGGCGGGCTGCTGACCGAGTTCACCGAGCATCCGCGCAACCTCGGTCTCGCCGCCCGGCAGCTGGTCGCGGACCGCGAGGGCGACGTCGTGCTGGTCGTCGACCAGTTCGAAGAGGTCTTCACGCTCTGCCAGGACGCCGACGAGCGCGCCGCCTTCCTGGCCGCGCTGGTCACCGCGACGACCGAGCCGGACAGCCGGACCAGGGTCGTCCTCGGCATCCGCACCGACTTCTACACGCACTGCGCGCGGCATCCCGAGCTGGTCGAGGCGATGCAGGACGCGCAGATCCTCGTCGGCCCGATGAGCACCGAGGAGCTGCGGCAGGCCATCTCGCGACCGGCGATCGACGCCGGGTACCGCGTCGAGAACGCGCTGGTCTCGCGGCTGGTCGCCGACGCGACCGGGCAGCCCGGCGTGCTGCCGCTGCTCTCGCACGCGCTGCTGGAGACCTGGCGCCGCCGCCACGGCAACACCCTCACCCTCACCGGCTACGAGTCCACCGGTGGGATCGAGCGGTCGGTCGCGCAGACCTCCGAGCACACCTTCACCGCGCTGAGCGAACACCAGCAGCAACTGGCGAACCAGATCTTCCTGCGGATGACCGCGCTCGGCGAAGGCACCGAGGACACCAAACGCCGTATCACCCGCGACGAAGTGGACGCCGACGATCCGGACGTCGCCGTCGTGCTGGACAGGCTGGCCTCCTCGCGGCTGGTCACCCTCGACGACAACGGCATCGAGATCGCGCACGAGGCGCTGATCCGCGGCTGGCCTCGCCTGCGCGAATGGCTCGCCGAGGACCGTGAGGGCCTGCGCGTGCACCGGCAGCTCACCGAGGCGACCGACGCGTGGGAGTCGGTCGGCCGCGACGACGGCTGGCTCTACCGCGGCGCGCGGCTGTCCATCGCCATGGAGTGGGCGGGCGAGCACGACAGCGCGCTTTCCCAGCGTGAACGCGGCTTCCTCGAAGCGAGCGTGGCCATCGAGAACCGGGAACAGGCCATCGCGCGCCGTCGCACCCGGCGGCTGCGTCAGCTGGTCGCGCTCCTGGCCGTGCTGCTGGTCCTGGCCACGGCCGCGATGGTGTACGCCGTCCGTGCCGAGCAGACCGCGACCAGCCAGCGCAACAGCGCGCTCGCGCAGAAGGTCGCCGGGCAGGCTCTCGAGATGCGGGGGACGAACCCGGCGCTGGCCGCGCAGCTCGCGCTGGCGGCGTACCGCGTCGACCCGGGGGTGGAAACCCGCGGCAGCGTGCTCGGGATGGTCGCCTCGCCGTACTCGACCCGTGCCGCCGGGCACGCCAACCGGGTCAATTCGGCCGCCCTGCGCGGCGACGGCCAGGTCATGGTGACCGGGAGCTGGGACCACACGGCGAAGCTGTGGGACGTCAAGGATCCCTATCGCCCGAGCGAGCTGGCCACGCTGTCCGGGCACACCGAAAACGTCAACTCGGTGGCGTTCAGCGCCGACGGCGGGACGGTCGCGACGGCGGGCTGGGACAAGACCGCGCGGCTGTGGAACGTCGCCGATCCGGCCAACCCCGGGCCGGGGGTGCCGGTCGGGGAGCATCCGAGCCGGGTCAACGCGGTCGCGTTCAGCCCGAAGGCGCCGGTGCTCGCCACCGCGGACGGCGACGGCACGATCCGCCTGTTCGACGTCCGCGATCTCGCGAAACCGGTGCTCGTGGCCACGCTGTCCGGGCACACCGGCAACGTCAACGGTCTCGCCTACGCCCCCGACGGCCGGACGCTGGCCTCGGCGGGCGCGGACAAGACCGCGCGGCTGTGGGACGTCGCCGAACCGGTGAAGGCCAGGCCGCTCGGGGTGGCGGCCGGGCACACCGCCGGGGTCCACTCCGCGGCGTTCAGCCCGGACGGCCGGACGCTCGCCACCGCGAGCATCGACCAGAGCGCGCGGTTGTGGGACCTCGCCGACCCGATGGCGCCCGCGCCGCTGGGGACGATGACGGCGCACAGGACCATCGTGCGGTCGGTGGCGTTCAGTCCCGACGGGACGACGCTGGCCACGACCGGTTTCGACCGCAACGCACGGCTGTGGGACGTCACCGACCCGAAGAAGCCGCGCGAGAAAGCGCTGCTGACCGGGCATACCGCGGCGGTGGTCTGGGCGGTGTTCTCCCGCGACGGCCGCACGCTCGTGACCGCGAGCGACGATCAGACGGTGCGGCTGTGGGAGCTGCCGGGGCCCGCGATCAGCGGCCCCACGAGGTCGGCCTGCCGGGCGGTGTTCAGCGCCGACGGGAAGCTGATGGCCACCGGGAGCCAGGACGGCGTGGTGCGCCTGAACGACGTCGCCGATCCGCGGAACCCGCGCGAGCTGGGCCGGATCACGGGCTTCGGCAACGGCGTATGCGGTCTCGCGTTCAGCCCGGATGGCCGGACGCTCGCGGCCGGCGCCTGGGACCACACGATGCGGCTGATCGACGTCGGCGATCCGCGCGCGCCAGTCGACGTCGGTGTCTTCAGCAGGCCTCCGGAGGAGATCGACGCGGTCGCGTTCAGCCCGGACGGCCGGACCCTGGCGACCGCGGGCGCCGGGCACACGGTGAAGCTCTGGGACGTGGCGGACACGCGGAGACCCGTCGAACTCGCGACCCTGACCGGGCACGAGGACGACGTCCATTCGATCGCGTTCGGCCCGGACGGCCGCACCCTGCTGACCGGGGGCTGGGACCACACGGCGCGGCTTTGGGACGTCTCCATGGTGAAGGCGCCGAAGCAGCTTTCGGTGCTGAAGGGACACACCGACACCGTGTTCTCCGTCGCGTTCAGCCCGGACGGCAGACTCGCCGCCACCGGCGGCGCCGATCGCACCGCGCGGCTGTGGGACGTGTCGGATCCGGCGGCCCCGCGGCAGACCGCGTCGGTCCCCGGGCACACCGACATCGTCATCTCGGTGGCGTTCAGCGGTGACGGGAAGATCTTCGCGACCGGCAGCTACGACCGGACCGTGCGACTATGGGACGTCTCCGATCCCGGAGCGATCCGTGAATCGGCGACGCTGGCCGAGGATGTCGACAGGGTCAACGCGGTGGCGTTCGCCCCCGACGGGCACACGCTCGCGGCTTCGGTGGCGGACGGCAGCGTGCGGTTGTGGGAGACGAACGCGGAACGCGCCGCCGAACGCGTCTGCGCGACCGTGTACCCGCGGATCACAGCGGCGGAGTGGGAGCAACGCCTCCCGGGGCTCGATTACCGGCCTCCGTGCCCGTGACCACCGCCGATTCGTTGTTCGGCGTTGTTGTTCGGTGAAAGCGCTGTGACACCGAACAACGAATAGGCGCTAGAAATACCCCTGGACGTGCGATGCGTCCCCACATCGTTCACTCACCGGGGGTCTGAAGGGCTCCTTCAGGACATTCACCAGTGCCCTGAAGGAGCCCTTCAGCTTTTTGACGCGTTTCGTCCTCTGGATGCGGTACTTACGCGGGGCGACTACCGCATCCAGAGGACGAAACGCGCGGGGGATCAGGCGGCCGGGATCCAGTCCGGGTTGGAGGCCAGGACGGTCAGCTGCTGGGTCGCGCGGGTCAGCGCCACGTACAGCACCCGCCGTCCGGTGGTCGACTCCGTGATGAGGTCGTTGGGCTCCACCAGGACGACGGCGTCGTACTCGAGGCCCTTCGAGTCGAGGCTGCCGACGACCTTGAGCCGCTCGTCCGCGAGCCCGTCGAGCCAGCCCTCGACCTCGGGCACCCGGTCCATGGCGGTGATCACGCCGACGGTGCCTTCGACGGCCCCCATCAGTTCCTTCACCGCGGCCTGCGTCGCCGCCTGCAACCCGGAGGCCTCGACCGGCCGGACCTCCGGCGTGATGCCGGTCTGCCGCACCGCGCGCGGGAGCTCGTCGGCCTCGGCGTGCCCGGCGACGACCTTCGCGGCCAGATCGAAGATCTCCGCCGAGTTCCGGTAGTTGGTGCGCAGGGTGAACCGGCGCCGCGTCGTCTTGAGCCCGAAGGCCTGGTCACGCGCCATCGCGGCCTCGGCCGGATCCGGCCAGGAACTCTGCACCGGGTCGCCGACCACGGTCCAGCTCGCGTACTTCCCGCGCCGCCCGACCATCCGCCACTGCATCGGCGAGAGGTCCTGCGACTCGTCGATGACCACGTGCGAGTACTCGTCGTAATGCTCGGGCCGGGTCGGGGCGCCGCCGCGCTCCGGATTGACCTCGATGCTCTGACGGGCCCGGCGGCTCTTGGGCGGCTGCCCGATCAGGACGCGCAGCTCGTCGAGGAGCGCGACGTCCGCGATGGTCCAGCCGCGAGAGCGGTCGGCGAAGTCGGCGGCCAGCATGCTGATCTCGGTGCGGTCGAGCAGGCCCTTCGCCGCCGACGCGAGCCGCTTCTCGGTGCCCATCCACCGCAGGATCTGCGCCGGGTACAGGATCGGCCACCAGACCACCAGGAACCGGTGGAACTCGATGCGCTCGCCGAGTTCGGTGATCAGTTCGGCCTTGTCGATCTGACGGCCGTCGTCCTTCGCGTGCTGATCGGCCTTCGCGGCGAGCGCGTCGAGCAGCAGTTCCGCGGCGCGGATCCGCGACCGGTTCGGCGGCCCGCCCGCGGTGTGGACCTTGCGGCGCACCTTGTCGAGTTCGCGCGCGTTCAGCCGCAGCACCTCGCCGCGGTAGACGATCTTCATGTCCTCGGGCGCGTCTTCCGGCGTGTCCCGCAGAGCGCGCAGCAGGATCTTGCGCATCCGCAGCGACCCCTTGATCGCCGCCAGCGGAGCCGGGTCCTGCCGGGTCGCTTCGAGGCCGTCGAGGACCTCGCCGAGCGCGCGCAGTTCGACGTTCGTCTCGCCCATCGACGGCAGCACCCGCGAGATGTAGCTGGTGAACACCCCGGACGGGCCGATCACCAGCACGCCCGCGCCGCCGAGCTGGCGGCGGTGACGGTAGAGCAGGTAGGCCGCGCGGTGCAGCGCGACCGCTGTCTTGCCGGTGCCGGGGCCGCCGGTGATCTCCGTGACACCGCGCCACGGCGCCCGGATGACCTCGTCCTGTTCCTTCTGGATGGTCGCGACGATGTCGCGCATCTTCTCGCCGCGCGACCGCCCGAGCGCGGCCATCAGCGCGCCCTCGCCGACGATCTGCATCGTCTCCGGGACCGCGTCGGCGATCAGCACGTCGTCGTCGACGTCGAGCACGTTCTGCCCCGAGCACCGGATCACCCGGCGCCGGACGACGTCCATCGGCTCCTCGGCGGTCGCCTGGTAGAACGCCGCGGCCGCGGGCGCGCGCCAGTCGGTGACGAGGTTGTCGAACTCGGCGTCGCGGATCCCGAGACGGCCCACGTAGATGTGGTCGTTGTCGAGATGGTCGAGCCTGCCGAAGACCAGGCCCTCGTACTCCGCGTCGAGGGTCTGGAGGGTCTGATTGGCGTGGTACACCATCATGTCCCGTTCGAACAGCATCGACGCCTGCTCGAAGATCGCTTCCCGCCCGGCGCCATGGCCGATCTCATAGCCCTTGGTACGCATGGCCTCTGCCTGGGCTCGCAGTTCGGCGAGCCGGGTGTAGACCGTGTCCACATGGGCTTGCTCGATGGCGATCTCGGCCCGTCTGACCCGAGGTTCGGACACGCAACGCTCCTAAACGCTTCTATCGCCTCCGAGGGCGAAGGACGACTCTACGCGAGCTGGGCGGCGGCTTCACCAAGTCCCGGGCAACGTCACGGTGGAAGGCGTTGAGGCACGATGCTGCAATGACCAGGATCGTGGCGGGGACCGCGGGCGGCAGGCGGTTGAAGGTCCCTCCGAAGGGCACGCGGCCCACATCGGAACGCGTACGCGAAGCGCTGTTCAACGCGCTGGAGGTCGCCGGCGAGCTGCAAGGAAGCCAGGTCCTCGACCTTTACGCCGGTTCGGGCGCGCTCGGGCTCGAGGCGCTGTCCCGCGGCGCCTCGGGCGCGCTGTTCGTCGAGTCGGACCGGCGCGCGGTCGAAGTGCTCAAGGGGAACGTCGCCGCGCTCGGTCTCGGCGGCACGGTCCGCGCCGGGGCCGTCGAGTCCGTCGTCGCCGCTCCGGCGCCGGAGACGTTCGACATCGTCCTCGCCGACCCTCCGTACGCGGTCGATTCCACCCGCCTGGGGGAGGTCATGGCCGCGCTCGCGGCAGGCCGCTGGGTCGTGGACGGGGCGCTGGTGGTGATCGAGCGGGCCGCGCGGGACGGCGAGCCGGACTGGCCGCCGGGCTTCGCGCCGATGCGGACGAAACGCTACGGCGACACCGCGCTCTACTGGGCCGAATATCAGGTGTGACGCCGCACAGAGAAACGCGCGGGAGGCCGTCGGCCTTGGTAGCGTCCGCGCCATGCGGCGTGCGGTCTGTCCCGGGTCCTACGACCCGGCCACCAATGGACATCTCGACATCATCGAGCGGGCGGCCAAGCTGTTCGACGAGGTCGTCGTCGCGGTGGGGGTGAACAAGAGCAAGAAGGGCCTGTTCACCACCGAAGAGCGGATGGACATCCTGCGCGAGATCACCGCGAAGCTGCCGAACGTGCGCGTCGACTCCTGGCAGGGACTCCTGGTCGACTACTGCCGTGAGAACGACATCATCGCGGTCGCGAAGGGCCTGCGGTCGGTCAGCGACTTCGACTACGAGCTCCAGATGGCGCAGATGAACCGCGAGCTGACCGGGCTCGAAACACTGCTGATGGCGAACAACCCGGCCTACGGTTTCGTGTCGAGCTCGCTGGTCAAGGAGATCTCCGCGCTCGGTGGCGACATCGAGCACCTGGTGCCGCCGATAGTGTTCAAACGCCTCTCGGAGAAGTACTCCGAACGAGGTTGACCCGAACGGCCGAAGCCGTTGGTCGGACAGCGGTGAGCGGCGGTGGAGAGTTCATCTCGACGCCTTCTGGCGAACACACGATCGGGTTACGGTCCGAAAATGACCAACAAACGATCGCGGGCCGCCGCCGCGCTGCTCGTTCTGCTTGTCACCTTCTTCGGTGGGGTGGTCGGCGCGGCGCAGGCCGCCACGCCCGTCTCCATCCAGCAGAACCCTTGTGGGGATCTCACCGGGTTCAAGCACACGTCGCTCTCGTCGCTGCCCGCCGAGGCGACGACGACGTACAACCTGATCCAGAAGGGCGGGCCGTACCCGTACCCGGACAACGACGGAACGGTCTTCTCGAACCGGGAGAACATCCTCCCGAAGTGCGCTTCGGGCTACTACCACGAGTACACCGTCCCGACCCCGGGCTCGTCGAACCGCGGCACGCGCCGCATCGTCACCGGGACCGGCGGGGAGTACTTCTACACCGGCGACCACTACAAGAGCTTCTCCGTGATCGACGTCAAGGGCACGCCGGCGCCGTCCTGCGGTGACACCTCGAAGCTGGCGAAGACCGGCTACTCGGCGCTGTCCTCCGCGGCGAAGTCCGTGGTGGACAAGGCCCGCGGCGGCGCGACCGGCACGGTCTACGAGAACCGTGAGGGGGTGCTGCCGTCGTGCGCGGCCGGCTACTACCAGCTGTTCCCGGTGGGCACGAGCGACCGCGTGATCTCCGGCAAGGGCGGCGAGATCGTCTACACGCCGGACCGCTACTCGACCTTCAAGCTGGTCGACCTGAACGGCTGAGTCGCCCATGCAACATCCCGTGCCTCCTCGTCCGTGAGATACACCGGAACACGGATGAGGAGGCACGATGCGGTCTGGGGACGATGCGAGCTTCAGGGAGTTCGCCAGGGACAAGGCGCTACCGCTCCGGCGGACGGCGTACCTGCTCTGCGGCGACTGGCATCTCGCGGAGGATCTGGTCCAAACCGCGCTCATCAAGCTCTACCGGGTCTGGCCGAAGGTCCGCCGGAAAGGGCCCGTCGACAACTACACGAGGCAGATCCTGATGCGCTGCTGGCTCGATGAGCGGCGACGACCATGGCGGAGCAAGGAAAACCGCGACGGCGTCGTCCCCGAAGAGCCTTCGGCCCCCGCCGATGCGGGCATCTCGGATTCGCTGCTTCGCGCCCTCGCCGAAGTTCCACCGAAACAGCGCGCCGCCGTCGTACTGCGCTACTGCGCCGACCTCCCGGTCGCTGAGGTCGCCGTCGCGCTGCGCTGTTCGGAAGGGACGGTCAGGAGCCAGGCCTCGCGGGGACTCGACGTCCTCCGCGCGGCCCTGAAGAGACAGCACGACGAGGCTGTCTCCGGGAGGAACGCGTGATGGACGAACTCGAGAACAAGCTGCGCGGGATCACACTGGCCGAGCCCCCGCTCGGCTTCGACCCGGACGAGGTCGCCGGCACGGCGGCGAAGAAGGCGCGGAACCGGCGGGCCGTCGTCGCGACGGGGGTCGCGACACTGGCGATGATCGCGGCGGCGGTGGTCTTCGTGAGGCCGGAAACCGGTCCGGTGGTCGGCCCGGCCGTGTTGCCCACCCCGGCGGCGCCGTCGCCGAGCAGCGTGCCGCCCCCGGTATCGGGGAACGTGGACCTGACGGCGCGGAAGGCGAAGCTCGCCGGGCATCTGTCGACCGCGCTGCCCGGCGTGCTCACCGGGGCGAAGGACATCCGGATCCGCTCCGTCCATCAGTTGCGGACCTGGGACGTCCTCATCTTCATGATCGGCTACCAGGACGCCTCCGGTGCCGACCGTTCGCTGGTCGTCACGCTTCTCGGGACCGAGGCCGCCAAGCGGGGGTTCTCGCTCGAAGACAGTTGTGAGCCGGGCCGCAAGACCCGCGGCGACTTCGGCGCGGACATCGGCGGGGTGACCGGCGGGGAACCGGTGGACTGCGCGAAGCTGCCCCAAACGGACGGGAGCACCGTGGTCGTCACCGGCACCGTCCCGTCACTGCCTCCCGGCGACGTCGAACCGGGTCGCGACGCGACCGCGTACCGGGCCGACGGCACATCGGTCGTCGTGTCCACCGGCGCGGGCGACGGGGGTTCGCGTCCGGCCGACGACCAGTTGATCAAGCTGGTCACGGATCCGGAACTCACTCTCCGGTAAGGAGCGGGCGATGGCGCGCGGTACCGGGCGGGACACGCCCGGTACCGCGTGCTTTCACCCCTTACCGCGCCGATGCGGGCAAACTGAGCTCAGGGAATGTGGGGATCGCTGTAGGTAGGGAGTGGCCGTGTACCGGGTTTTCGAGGCGCTCGACGAGCTCGTCACCATCGTGGAGGAAGCCCGCGGCGTGCCGATGACCTCCAGTTGCGTCGTCCCGCGCGGGGAGGCGCTCGAACTGCTCGACGACATCCGCGACGCCCTTCCGGGTGAAGTGGACGACGCGCAGGACGTCCTCGACAAACGTGATCAGCTGATCCAGACCGCCCGCACCGAAGCGGCGGAGACGGTCACCACGGCGAACACCGAGGCCGATCGCACGGTCGCCGACGCGCAGGCCGAGGCCGAGCGCATCCTCGCCGACGCCCGCGCCCGCGCCGAGCAGATGATGAGCGACGCGCACGGCGAGGCCGAGCGCATGGTCGCCGCCGGACAGGCCGAGTTCCAGAACCTCACCGACCGCTCGCGGGCCGAGTCGGAGCGGATGATCCAGGCGGGCCGCGACGCTTACGAGCGCGCCATCGAGGACGGCCGCGCCGAACAGGCCCGGCTCGTCGCGCAGACCGAGGTCGTCCAGGCCGCGCACGGCGAGGCGGCGCGCATCGTCGACGAGGCGCACGTCGAGGCCGACAAGCAGCGCAGTGACTGCGACGCCTACGTCGACGGCAAACTGGCCGAGTTCTCCGAACTGCTGGCGACCACGCTGCGGACGGTCGATTCCGGGCGCAACCACCTGCGGTCGCCGGTCAACCTGCCGGGCAACAGCCGCACTTCGCTCTACGACTACCAGGCCTGATCCGGCCTCATACGCGCGCCATGAACGGCCCGTTCCTTGCAAAATTCGCAAGGAACGGGCCGTTCATGGCGTTCGCGAGGGTGTAGCGGACCGTGCCCGTAAAGAGGTGGCGGGGGCTGCGTACCCTGGTAACCGATGTCTGAGAACAAGTCGCCGCAGGCCAGGCCTGCGCAGCTGGACGACCGGAGCCCGTGGGTGCTCGACACCCGCGAACTCGGCCGTCACGCCGGCCTGAGCAAGGCCGTCCAACGCACCGTGCCCGTCGAGACCGCGCTCGGGGTGCCCGACGTCATCACCATCGACGCCGGCTCCAGCCTCGAACTCGACCTGACGCTCGAGTCCGTCGTCGAGGGTGTGTACGTCAGCGGTACGGCGTCCGCCGTCGCGACAGGGCACTGCTCGCGGTGCCTCGACCCGATCACCGAGGACGTCGAGGTCGACCTGACCGAGCTGTTCGCGTACCCGGGCTCCGCGACCGAGGAGACCACCGACGAGGACGAGATCCCCCGTCTGGTGGACGACCGGATCGACCTCGAGCCGACGGTCCGCGACGCGGTGGTGCTCGCGCTCCCGCTGGCCCCGCTGTGCACCGAGGACTGCCAGGGGCTGTGCACCGAATGCGGTGTCAAGTGGGCCGATCTCCCGCCCGGACACGGGCATGAGAAGATAGACCCTCGGTGGGCCGCGCTGGTCGATCGTTTCGACACCGAAACGGGCGATGACCAGGCCGATGGCCCCGGAAAGCAAGCCTGACGAGCACCAGCTCGTTCCGGAGAAGCAAGTTCGCTCGCGACCGCGGGCAGACCGTCTGAAGGAGATCTACTCGTGGCCGTCCCGAAGCGGAAGATGTCGCGATCCAACACCCGCGCGCGCCGCAGCCAGTGGAAGGCGGCTCCGGTTCAGCTGGTGCCCTGCTCCAACCGCGCCTGCAAGCAGCCGAAGCTCCAGCACATCGCGTGCCCGGCCTGCGGCCAGCACAACGGTCGCCAGGTCGTCGAGCCCGCCTGATCGGCAGCTGACGACATGGGGGGCAAAACGGCCGGTGGACCGCCCGCCGACCCCGCACCACTGCTCGAAGCGCTCGGGATCACCATCGAACCCGGGCTGCTGACGCTGTCGTTGACCCACCGTTCTTATGCCTATGAGAACGGTGGGTTGCCGCCGAACGAGCGTTTGGAGTTCCTCGGGGACGCGGTGCTGGGTCTGGTCGTCACCGACCACCTCTACAACACGCATCCCGATCTGGCCGAAGGTCAGCTCGCGAAGCTCCGTGCCAGCGTGGTCAACATGCACGCGCTGGCCCGGGTCGCGCGCGGCCTCGGCGAAGGCGGGCTGGGCAAGCACCTGTTGCTGGGCAAGGGCGAAGAGCTCACCGGCGGCCGGGACAAGGCGAGCATCCTCGCCGACGGTCTCGAAGCCGTCATCGGCGCCGCGTACCAGCAGCACGGCATCGACATCGCGCGCAAACTCGTGCACCACCTGTTCGACGACCTGCTCGCCGAAGCGCCGCTGCGCGGTGCCGGTCTGGACTGGAAGACCAGTCTCCAGGAGCTGACGGCGTCGGCCGGACTCGGCGTACCCGAGTACAAGGTCGAGGACACCGGACCCGATCACCGCAAGGAGTTCAGCGCCACCGTCCTCGTCGGCGGGCGCGAACTCGGCTACGGCTCGGGGACGACCAAGAAGGAAGCCGAGCAGAAGGCCGCCGAGACGGCCTGGCGCCAGCTTTCGGCCGAGCTCGACATCGAGCAGCCGCCGAAGACGACCTGAGGCGTTTCCCACCGGACACCCTCGTGAGTGGTGAGGACGGTTAGAACCGTCC
>NZ_JBHXJK010000182.1:0-13536 GCF_042723255.1 Amycolatopsis thailandensis | reverse complement strand
CCCCCTTCCCTCGGCTCAGCCGAGGGAAGGGGGCCTTCACGCGCAAAAGGTCAGCAGTAGCCCAGGCGAGCGAGAGTGTCGACGATGATCTCCGACGGGTGGAACTTCTCGACCCACGACTCGCCGCGGCGGTTCTGGTAGGTGTCGAGGAAGTTCTGCAGCTTGTCCCCGCGCATCTCGGTCAGCACGACGGTCTCGCCGAGGTGCTGCGGCGTCTCGGTGCGCTCGCGGTGCACGGCGCACGGCAGGCCGAGGTAGTAGCACTCGGCAGAGAGGCCGCCCGAGTCGGTGACGACGTACTCCGCGCGCGCGACCAGCGGCAGGAACTTCAGGTACCGCATCTTCGGCTGGATGATGAAGTTCTTCTCGTCGAAGAGGTTCGCCAGGCCCAGCGCGCGGATCTTCTCGCGCTCGGGCGCGCCCGCCATGTAGAGGATCGGCATCTGCTTGCTCTGCTCGCGCAGGATCTCCAGCGCCTCGCGGTACTTGTCCGCGCGCGAGACCAGCTCGAAGCGGTGCAGGGTGGCGAGGCCGAACTTCTCCGGCAGGCCCTCGATGTCGAGCGGGCCGTTGATGGCCAGCCGCATCGCGTCGATCGCGGTGTTCGCCTCGGTGTCGACGACGACGCCGCGGGCGTTGCGGAGGTTGTTCACCTCACGCGCGCTCGGCGCGAAGTGCATGTCGACGATCTTCGCGGCGATCTTCCGGTTCAGCTCCTCCGGCAGCGGCGACATGATGCTGCCCGACCGCGCACCCGCCTCGACGTGCCCGACCCGCGACTTGAGGATCCGCTTCCCGATGAGCGAGCCGTACGGCGTGGTGAAGGTGTCGCCGTGCACCAGCACCAGCGGCGGGCGCCCGTCCTCGACCAGCGCGGCCTTCAGTTCGGCCCGGCGGCTCCACGCGGTCCGCAGCACCTGCGCGGCCCAGCCCGGCACCTGCGCGGGCGACTCCAGGTTGTGCGCCTTCTCCTTCGGCACGAGCCAGACGTCGGGCTCCGGGAGGTTCAGGTCGGCGAGAACGTCCGAGACCTCGTCGACGTGCTGCGCGGTGAACCAGATCTTCGGCCGGACCCCGCGTTCGAGGATGCCGTGGTAGACCGGCGCGATTTTGATCAGTTCCGCCGTGGTGCCGAGAATGAAGGAAATCACCGGAAGAGCCATTCTGTCGGGGTCTGCGGTGCCCGAAGGATACTGGTGGGCCGCGCAAGGTAGCCTCGCCGGGGTGAGTGCGAATTCGCTCCTCCCGGCCCTGTCCGTCGTGATCCCGGTCTACAACGAGCAGAACTGGATCGACCGCAGTGTGGGCGCGCTGATCGCGTCGGCACAGGCGGCGAACTGGCCGGTCGAGGTCGTCGTGGTCGACGACGGCAGCACCGACGGCACCGGCGACAAGCTCACCAGGCTGCAGGAGCTGTACGGCATCACCGTCCTCTCCCAGCCGAACAGCGGCCGGTTCGAGGCCCGCCGGGCGGGGATCGCGAAGGCCTCCGGGCGGCAGATCCTCCTGCTCGACAGCCGCGTGATCGTGGACACCGGCTCGCTCACCTTCCTGCGCGACCAGCTCGTCGACCACCCCGAGCGCACGGTGTGGAACGGTCACATCAACGTCGCGTCCGAACACAATCCGTATGCGGGATTCATGGCGGGACTGGTCAAGATCCCGTGGCGCCGTTATTGCGCGAACCCGAGATTGATGTCGTTCGGTATCGAGGAGTTCGACGTCTTCCCCAAAGGAACCGGATTCTTTTCCGCGCCGAAGGACGTTCTCGAGGATTCCTCGAACGCGTTCGAGTCGCTCTTCGAAGACGTCCGTTTCGCCAGTGACGACACGGGTGTTCTGCGCTGGATCGCCGAACGGCACCGGATCTTCCTGGCCCCGGAGTTCTCCGCGACTTACCATGGCCGCGATTCCTTCAAGAAGTTCATCGGGCAGTCGTATTTCCGCGGCACCACGTTCGTCGATTCGTATCTCGCGTCGCCCGGCCCCGCGCGCAACGGCCTGTTCGCCGCGATGGCCGTCGGGGTGCTCGGGCTCGGTGTCGCCGCGAAGCGCCCGAAGACCGCCGTCGCGCTGGCCGCCGCCGGTTCGACGGCCGCCGGGTTCGCGGTGACGAAGTTCGGCGCGACCAAGGCCGAGGCCAAGGCCGTCGCCCAGCTCACGCCGGTGTTCGCCGCCGGGTTCGGGGCCGGGGCGATCCGCGGCCTCTTCATGGCGCTGCGGTCCCGGCGCAAACGATGAGCAACGCGGTGAGCGACGAAAAACTGGCCAAGAGCACCGGGAAGTCCGCCGGCCGCATCGGCGTCTACCTGCTGATCGCGATCGCGCTGGGCTACGCGCTGACCGTGGTCTGGGGCCGGACGCTGTCCAAGGCCGACAACGCTGTCCTGCTGTCCTTCTGGGGCATGCTGATGGGGCTGGGCGCCGCCCTGTCCCCGCTCGAACAGGAGATCTCGCGCCAGTCCGCGCACGCCGCGCTCGACGGCCGCAAGGCCGGGCGACCGGCCGTGATCGCCTTCGTCACCAGCGCGATCGCCGTGGTGGTCGTCGCACTGATCACGCTCATCCCGCCGGTGACCGAGAAGGTCTACGGCGGACAGTTCGCGCTCGCCGTGATCGTGCTGGCCGGCGGGGTTTCGTTCGCCTTCCAGTTCGCCGCGCGCGGTCTGCTCATCGGCCAGGACCACGTCCGGTCCTACTCGTGGCTGATCCTGGTCGAGGCCGCGGTGCGGATCCTCGTGGTCGCCGCGCTGGTGGTCGCCGGGCTCACCCAGCTGTACTGGTTCGCCGTCGCCGCCGCGACCGGCTCGTTCGCCTGGCTGCTGTTCGCCCGCGGCGCGGCCCGGCTGGTCGACCCCGAGCTGGACGCCGACGAGCCCGCGAAGCCGATCGTCACGAACATGCTGATGCTGCTGGCGGGCGCCGGGCTCACCGCGAGCGTCATCACCGGCTATCCGGCGCTGGTCAGCCTGCTCGCGCCCGGCGGCGACAAGGACGCGCTCGGCGTGCTCTTCCTCGCCCTGTTCGTGGCGAGGACCCCGCTCACGCTGATGGCGCCGGTCCAGGCCCTCGCGGTCCCGACCGTGGTGCGCCTGTCCAGCACCGAGGAGGGCAAGCACCGGCTGCGCAGGCTGCTCGCGCTCGGCTCCGTGGGCGCGCTGGCGCTCGCGGCCCTCGGCGCGCTGATCGGCTGGCTGATCGGCCCGTGGGTGGTGCGCCTCGTCTACGGCGCGAAGAACGATCCCCAGGCCTGGTGGATGGCCGGGCTGGTCTGGTCGTCGGTGCTGCTGGCCGCGATGCAGCTGCTCGCCGCCGTCCTCGTCGCGCAGGCCAAGGCCAAGAAGGTGCTGATCACCTGGGCCGCCGTCGTCGTCGCGACCGCGCTGGTCCTGCTGTTCTTCCCCGGTGACACCGTCGTGCGCGCCGTCGTCGGGCTCGCCGCCGGTCCGACGGTCGGACTGCTGGTCGTCATGGGTTTCGTGGTGAGGGGCACGCCGGAGACGGGCAACCCGAAGCCGTCCGAAACGTCTCGATAGTGTGGCCGCGCCACGAACGGGTTGGCGTTATTGACGCCGAATAGGGTTGGACAGCGAATTCGATGAACGTTCTTTTGGTGTTGCTGGCGTTCTGGCTGCCGGGTCTCGTCTTCGGCGCCGCGATCAGGCTGCGCGGCTGGACCCTCGCCGCCGCGGCCCCGCTGCTGACCTTCGGCCTGGTCGCCATCGGCATCCCGATCCTCGGCCGGTTCGGCATCCGCTGGACCATGCTGAACGTCGGCCTGTGGGTGCTGCTGCTGTCCGTGATCGGCTTCGCGCTCTCGTTCCTCGTCCTCCGCTTCACCGCGAAGCGGCACGCGGACTGGGCCGAGGACGAAGACGACGACGAGACGAAGCGCTCCCTGCGTGACCACCTGCTGATCGGCGCCGGTGTCGTGGTCGGCCTCGGCGTCGGCACGGTGACCTTCCTGCGCGGTTCGCACAGCCTGGAGAACGTCCAGCAGGGCTGGGACGCCCCGTTCCACGGCAACCTGGTGCGCTGGATCGCCGAGCACGGCGACGCGCGCGCGTCGACCGTCGGCACCATCGCGAACCTGCCGAACCAGACCGACTACTTCTACCCGGACACCTACCACGCGCTGCTCGCCCTGGTCTTCGGCAAGGGCGGCCTGACGATGATGCCGACGCTGAACCTGGCGGCGCTCATGGTCGTGCTGACCGTCCCGGTCGGCGTCGCGGCGATGTGCCGCGCCTGGCGCATGCCGGTCCTCGCGACCGCCGCCGCCGCGGCCGTGTCCACCTGGTTCACCGCGTTCCCGTACGACTCGCTGTGGCGCGGCCCGCTCTGGCCGTACGTCGCCGGCGTGGCGCTCGTGCCCGCGATGCTCGCGCTCGCCCGCCTGCTGCTCAAGCCGAACGGCGTCGCCGGGCCGATCGCGATCGGCGTCGGCGTCGCCGGGCTGGCGGGCCTGCACACCAGCCTGATCTTCGTGATCATGGTCTATTTCCTGCTGATCCTGCTCGCGGTGCTGTTCCGCTTCGAAAAGATCGACTGGCGCCGGAGCGCCGCTTCGCTGGTGGCCACGGTCGTGATGGCCGTCGTGCTCGGCGTGCCGCAGGTCCTGCCGGCGCTCTACAACGCGGGCGGCGTGACCAGCGCGTTCTGGGCTTCGGAGACCAGCGTGTCCGGCGCGCTCGGGCAGACCATCACGTTCTCGCCGATGGCGTCGTTCCCGCAGTGGTGGATCGGCATCCCGGCGATCATCGGGGTGTTCTTCCTGGTCAAGCACCGCCGGATGCTCTGGATGGTCGGCGCGTACGTCGTCCTCGGCGGCCTGTTCGCCGCGACGATCTCGCTGGAGACGCCGCTCATCCACACCCTGACCGGGGTGTTCTACAACGACCACTGGCGGATCGGCGCGCTCGTGCCGCTGGCGGGCGCCGTCGCGTTCGGCGAGTTCGTGCACACCGCGTCGGGCAAGTTCGCCGAGAAGATCGGCGAGCGCAAACCGAACCTGAACCCGTTCACCGCCGCCATCGCGGGCGCGCTGGTGATCGGCCTGGTGGTCGCGGTGCTGAGCCGAGGCGGGTACATCGGCCGCAACTCCGCGCGGCTCGCGATGAACTACGGTCCGGACGGCCCCTCGGTCAGCAAGGGCGAGGAAGAGGCCTACGCGTGGCTCGGGAAGCACGTCGTGCCGGGTGAGCGCGTCATGAACGACAAGGCCGACGGCTCGGTGTGGCTGTACGCCCTTTCGGGCGCCCAGCCGGTCGAGTGGACGAACTACGGCGCCGAGTTCACCACCAAGGCGGGCTGGCTCAGCGTCTTCCTGAACGACCTCAACCGGGACCCGCGCGTGCGCGAGGCGCTCACCGACCTCAAGGTGCGCTACGTGCTCGTCGGCAAGGGCAAGGTGGCCCCCAACGCGCAGTCCGCGGTGGGCCTCCAGCGCCTCGACATCACTCCGGGTTTCAAGCGCGTTTTCCACAACCTCGACGCGTCGGTCTACGAAATCGAAGGTCAGCAAGGTGTGGTCGCCGCCGGCGCCACCACCGGGTCCGACACCGCTCACGGCCAGTAAGAAGATAGAGTGATCCAGTGTCCAGTACGTCCGTGACCACCCGTCGCGTGCTCATCGTGATGCCTGCTTTGAACGAGCAGGCCAGCGTCGGCGCGGTCATTTCCCAGGTCAAGCAGTCCTTGCCGGGCATGGACGTGCTGGTGGTCGACGACGGTTCGTCCGACGACACGGCCAAGCTCGCCCGCGCGGCGGGCGCGGAGGTGGCCCGCCTGTCGGTGAACCTCGGCGTCGGCGGGGCGATGCGCACCGGCTTCCGGTACGCGGCCGCCCGCGGCTACGACGTCGTCGTCCAGGTGGACGCGGACGGCCAGCACGATCCCGACGAGGTCGCCGCGCTGCTGGACGCGCTCGACGACGCCGACATCGCGATCGGCTCGCGTTTCGCGGGCAAGGGCGCGTACAAGGCGAGCGGCCCGCGGAAATACGCGATGGTCGTGCTCTCGTTCGTTTTCTCCCGGCTCGGGAAGACCAAGCTCACCGACGTGACCTCCGGGTTCAAGGCGATGGGCCCGCGCGCGATCAAAATGTTCGCCGCGTACTACCCGGCCGAATACCTCGGCGACACGGTCGAATCGCTGGTGATGGCGATCCGCGCCGAACTGAAGATCAAGGAAATCCCGGTGATCATGCGGGAACGGGCCGGTGGCACACCGAGCCATTCCCCGGTGAAATCGGCCGTCTACCTCGGCCGCGCCGGACTCGCCCTGCTGCTGGCGCTGGTGCGCCGCCGCCCCGCGGTCGACTCGTCGGATTCGGCGTAAAAGGAGCTGATTATGGCTGGCTGGCGCATTCTCAGCATCGTCGTCGCCTGTCTGGTGCTGTTCGTCGTCCTCGAGATGATGCGACGACGGAAACTGCGGGAAAAGTACGCGGGTGTTTGGCTCGTCCTCGCCATCGGCGTGGTGGTGCTCGCCCTCGTTCCGCAGGCCGCCGACTTCCTGGCGCGGGTAACCGGCGTGCAAACGCCGTCGAACTTCGTATTCCTCTTGGCCGGTGTCGTTCTCGCACTGGTCGCCTTGCATCTGTCGACCGAGGTCGGACACCTCGAAGAAGAGGTCCGGACCTCCGTCGAAGAGATCGCGCTGCTCCGTTGCGAACTCGCCGACGCCCAGCGTGACCTGGAAGAACGCGTCGCCGCGCTCGAAGCACGGACGGCCACGCCCGACAACGTCAAAGGGCTCCCCGAAGTGAGCCCCGCACGCGCACGCTGATCGACGCGCTCCTGGCGGCCCCGCCGAAGCTGGGGGCCGTCCGCGTCCTCGCCGTCGACGGGCCGTCAGGCTCCGGAAAATCCACGCTGGCGGGGAAGATCGTGGCCGGACTCGCCGGTCGCGACATCGCCGTCGCGCTGGTCAGCACCGACGAGTTCGCGACCTGGGACGAGCCCGTTTCCTGGTGGCCACGGCTCGAAACCGGTGTCCTGGCACCGCTGTGCGCGGGCAGGCACGGCCGCTATCGCCGGGTGGACTGGTCGACCGGTGTCCCGTCGCCCGGCGAAGAAGTCGAGATCCCGGTCCCGGAAGTCCTGGTCCTGGAAGGCGTTTCCAGTGGCAGGGCGCGGATGCGGCCGTCGTTGTCCCTGCTGACCTGGTTGGACGGCGGGACCGAAGCCGAGCGCCTCGACCGCGCCGCCGGGCGGGACGGCGAGGAGTCCCGGGCGGACCTGCGGCGCTGGCAGCTGTTCGAACGAGGCTGGTTCACCGTGGACGACACCAAGGCCGCCGCGGATTCCGTGGTCTCGCCTCGTGAGTGGTAAGGACGGTTCTAACCGTCCTTACCACTCACGAGACGCGCCTTGAACCCCTCGGATGTCCACTTCTGTCAGTGATCCAATGAGCCTAGTGGTGGACACCCATTTGAGTTAGTGGACCGGCACTCTGTGCGTTAGTGGACCGGAATTGATTACACTAAGTGCGGAATTGTGGACACTTTGCGGTCGTATTGGCCTTCGTGTAGCGCGATCGTAACCTCGCGTGCTTAAGTGCGGGCTGAGTTCCCGCTAGTGTCGGCGAGCACACCGATCGTCCGCGGAGTTCGAGTTTTCGACCGACGCCGACGGTGCCTAAACACCGAAATTCTCCTCAAGGGGTGCCAGATGCAGCAACTGCGGGTGACCCGAGCACGCCGTGTGGCCCTGATCGGGCTTGCCGGCGCACTCGCGGTCTCCATGTCCGCCTGTGCCGATTCGAAGCGTGAAGAAGGCGCAGGGGGTGGCTCGGGAGGCAGCATGGTCTTCGGCGCCGCCGGTAACCCGAAGACTTTCGACCCGCTCTTCAACGACGACGGTGAGACCTTCCGCATCATCCGCCAGATGATGGACACCCTGATCATGAACAAGCCGGGGACCGCGGACCTCGAGCCCGGCTTGGCCGAGAAGTGGGAAGGCAGCAACGAAGGCAAGACCTGGACCTTCACCCTCAAGAAGGGCGTGAAGTTCCACGACGGCACCCCGTTCAACGCCGAAGCGGTCTGCTTCAACTTCAACCGCATGTTCAACATGAAGGGCGCCGCGGCCCAGAGCCAGATGATCTACTACGGCGACGTCTTCGAGGGCTTCGCCAAGAACGAGGGCGACGCCTCCGGCGCCCCGGTGTTCAAGGACTGCCAGGCCAAGGACGAGTCGACCGCGATCCTGAACCTGAACAAGGCCAAGGGCGCCTTCCCGGCCGCGTTCACGCTGCCGTCGTTCTCGATCCAGAGCCCGGACGCGCTGAAGAAGTACAACGCGGACAACGTCACCCAGAGTGGTGACTCGTTCTCCTACCCGGAGTACGCGTTGCAGCACCCGACCGGCACCGGCCCGTTCAAGTTCGAGAGCTGGGACCAGGCCAAGGGTGAGATCACCCTCTCCAAGGCGACCGACTCCCCGACCCAGACGGCCAAGCTCGACAAGCTGGTCTTCAAGGTCATCCCGGACGAGAACGCCCGCAAGCAGGCGCTGAAGGCCGGCGACATCCAGGGCTATGACTACCCGTCGCCCGCGGACTACGGCCTGCTGCGCAACGACGGTGAGCAGGTGCTCATCCGCCCGTCGTTCAACATCCTGTACCTGGGCATCAACCAGGCGAACAACCCGAAGCTGAAGGACCCCAAGGTCCGCCAGGCGCTGGCCTACGGTCTCAACCGCGACCAGTTCGTGAAGTCGAAGCTCCCCGAGGGCGCCGAGACCGCGACCCAGTTCGTGCCGAAGGCGATCGACGGCTACAACGAGAACGTCACCAAGTACCCGTACGATCTCAACAAGGCCAAGCAGCTTCTGAAGGAAGCCGGCGCCGAGGGCATGACCCTGAAGTTCTACTACCCGACCGAGGTCACCCGGCCGTACATGCCGAACCCGGCGGACATCTTCACCTCGCTGTCCGAGGACATGAAGGCCATGGGCATCAAGGTCGAGCCGATCGCCAAGCCGTGGAACGGTGGCTACAAGGACGACGTGCAGAAGGCCGGCAAGCAGGACGTCCACCTGCTCGGCTGGACCGGTGACTACAACGACGCCGGCAACTTCGTCGGCACCTTCTTCGGTCGCGAAAAGGCGGAGTTCGGCTTCAACAACCCGGAGCTGTTCGCCGCTCTCGCCGCCGCGGACGCCGCGCCCGCCGGTGAGGCGCACACCAAGGCGTACCAGGAAGCCAACCAGAAGATCATGGAGTACCTGCCCGCCATCCCGATCTCCTACGGCCCCCCGGCGATCGTCGTCGGCCCGAAGGTGAAGGGCCTGGTGGCCAGCCCGCTGACCGACGAGCGCTTCTACACCGTCACGGTCAACTGATCCACCACCACTAAGCCACCAGGGGGTGGGCGCTACCGCGCCCGCCCCCTGTGGCCCATTCCCGGGCTGGCAACAAAGGAACGCACGTGCTCCGTTTTCTCGTGCGTCGGCTGCTACAAGCGATACCGACGCTCTTGATCCTGTCCATTTTGATCTTCGCCTGGCTCCGGTCCCTTCCCGGTGGCCCCGCCGGCGCTCTCCTGGGCGACAAGGCGACCCCGGAGAAGATCGCCGACCTGAACCGGATCCTCGGCCTCGACGATCCGATCTTCATCCAGTACTTCAAGTTCCTCGGCCGGGCCATCACCGGCGACTTCGGCAACTCGCTGGTCTCCGCCCAGCCGGTCATGTCGGAGATCGGGAACTTCCTTCCCGCCACTCTCGAACTCGGCTTCTGCGCGATGATCATCGCTGTGGGCCTCGGCATCCCGTTCGGCTACCTGGCCGCCCGGTTCCGAGGCGGGGCCGTCGACAACGTCATCATCGTGCTCACCCTGGTCGGCGTCGCCGTACCGGTGTTCTTCCTCGGCTACATGATGCAGGACGCGCTCGCCGCCCCGCTGGGACTTCCCTCGCAGGGCCGCCAGATGGCCGGTCTCGACGCCACCACCGTCACCGGTTTCGCGGTCTTCGACGGCATCATCACCCAGGAATGGGACGCCGCCTGGGACGCGATCCTCCACCTGATCCTGCCCGCGTTCGCGCTGGCCACCATCCCGCTCGCGGTGATCGTCCGGATCACCCGCGCGTCGGTGCTGGACGTGCTGAACGAGGACTTCATCCGCACGGCCAACTCGAAGGGCCTGACCCAGCCGATCGTCCGGCGCCGTCACGTGCTCCGCAACGGCCTGCTGCCGGTGGTCACCACCATCGGCCTGCAGACCGGCGCGCTGCTCGGTGGCGCGGTGCTGACCGAGCGGGTGTTCAACTTCCGCGGTCTCGGCTTCCTGCTCGCCGAGGGCATCGAACGGCGTGACTACCCGCGTCTGCAAGCGCTGCTGCTGTTCGGCGCGCTGGTGTACGTGCTGGTGAACATGCTGGTCGATGTCTCGTACGGGCTCATCGACCCGAGGGTGCGTGTCCGATGAACACATTGCTGAACAAGAAGAAGGAGCCGATCGACAAGCTCGCCGCGTCGACGGCGAAGGGGCACAGCCTCGGCGGCGAGGCGCTGCGCCGGATGCTGCGGAGCCCGGTGGCCATCACCGGCGCCGTGATCACCGGCCTGTTCCTGCTGGTGGCGATCCTGGCGCCGTTCATCGCGCCGAAGGACCCGTACGAGCGGTACCTGCAGAGCCAGGTCATCCTCGGCCAGGGCATCATCCCCGGCGCGCAGCCGGGTTTCCCGCTCGGCGTCGACGACTTCGGCCGTGACTACCTTTCGCGGCTGCTGGTCGGCGCTCAGAACACGCTGCTGGTCGGCGTGCTCGCGACGGTCATCGGCGTCGTGGTCGGCATGATCATCGGCGGGCTCGCCGGTGCCTTCGGCGGCTGGGTCGACACGGTGCTCATGCGCCTGGTCGACGTCATGCTGTCGGTGCCGTCGCTGCTGCTGGCGATCTCGGTCGCCGCGCTGTTCCAGAAGCCGAGCCAGTGGACCGTGATCGTGGCCGTGTCGATGGTCGGCGTGCCGATCTTCGCGCGGTTGCTGCGCGGTTCGATGCTCGCGCAGAGAAACAGCGACCACGTGCTCGCGGCGACGTCACTCGGTGTCAAACGCGGGACGATCGTGTTGCGGCACATGCTGCCCAACTCGCTCGGCCCGGTCATCGTGCAGGCCACGCTGACCCTGGCGACCGCGATCCTCGAGGCGGCGGCGCTGTCGTTCCTCGGTCTCGGCGACCCGGACCCGAACCGGGCGGAATGGGGAATCATGCTGAGCCGCAGCGCCCGGCAGTTCCTCGACATCCGCCCCGAACTGGCGTACTACCCGGCCATCGCGATCATTGTCGTCGCGCTCGGCTTCACGCTGCTCGGCGAGTCCTTGCGGGAAGCCCTCGATCCGAAGAACAGGCGGTGATTTCTGATGGCACTCCTCGAAGTACGTGACCTCAAGGTCGTTTTCCAGCGACGCGGCGAGAAGCCGTTCACCGCGGTGGACGAGATCAGTTTCGACGTCGAACCCGGCCAGACGGTCGGTCTCGTCGGCGAGTCCGGTTGCGGCAAGTCCGTGACCTCGCTGGCGATCATGCGGCTGCTCGCGAAGCGCGGCAACCAGGTCAGCGGATCGGTGTCGTTCGAAGGCACGGATCTGCTTCGCTTGTCGGACAAGGAAATGCGGGACCGCCGGGGTCGCGACCTCGGCATGGTCTTCCAGGACCCGCTGTCCTCGCTGAACCCGGTCATCCCGATCGGGCTGCAGATCACCGAGGTGCTGGAGCGGCACCGCGGGATGTCGCGCAAGGTGGCGTCGAAGGAAGCCGTCGAACTGCTCGACAAGGTCGGCATCCCCGACCCGTCGAGGCGGCTTTCCGAGTACCCGCACCAGCTTTCCGGCGGGATGCGGCAGCGCGCGCTGATCGCGATCGCGCTGGCGTGCCGTCCTCGGCTGCTCATCGCCGACGAGCCGACCACCGCGCTCGACGTGACGATCCAGGCGCAGATCCTCGCCCTGCTGCGGGAACTGGTGCAGGACACCGGGACCGCGCTGATCATGATCACGCACGACCTCGGTGTCGTCGCCGGTCTCTGCGACGAGGTCAACGTGCTCTACGGCGGCAAGATCGTCGAGCGCGCGGAACGGCACTCGCTGTTCGCCGAACCGCGGCACCCGTACACGCACGGCCTGCTCGCCTCGATCCCGCGTCTCGACGCGGGCCGCGGCGAGAAACTGATCCCCATCAAGGGATCCGTCGCCGACAACATCCCGTGGGACGGCGGCTGCGCGTTCGCGCCCCGCTGCCCGAACGCTCTCGGCGTGTGCCGGGAGGTTTCACCGCAGCTGACCCCCGATCGCGGTGGGCTGCTGCGCTGCCACAACCCGGTGATCCCGGCCGTGGCCGCACAAGGAGGGGCCCGATGACGCACGCGGTACCGGAGCAGGAAGTGCTCCTGGAGGTCGAAGACCTCAAGGTCCACTTCCCGATCAAGCGCGGCATTGTGGTCGACAAGACGGTCGGGCACGTGTTCGCTGTCGACGGCGTCGATCTGGCCATCCGCAAGGGTGAGACCTACGGCCTGGTCGGGGAATCCGGCTGCGGCAAGTCCACTTTGGGCAGGGCGATCCTCCGGCTCACCGAGCTGACGGCGGGCAAGGTCGTCTTCGACGGCACCGACGTCGCCGGGCTCAAGGGCGAGGACCTGCGCAAGGCGCGCCGCCGGATGCAGATGGTCTTCCAGGACCCGATGTCCTCTTTGGACCCTCGGCAGTCGGTGGAATCCATTCTGACGGAAGGGATGAAGGCGCACGGCCTCGACAAGGACAAGGAAGCGACCGCCAAGCGGTTGCGGGAACTCCTCGCCGCCGTCGGTCTTCCGGAGTCTTCGCTGCGGAAGTACCCGCACGAGTTCTCGGGCGGTCAGCGTCAGCGCATCGGCATCGCGCGGGCGCTCGCGGTCCAGCCGGACCTGATCGTCGCCGACGAACCGGTGTCCGCGCTGGACGTCTCGGTGCAGGCGCAGGTGGTCAACCTCCTGGAGGACCTTCAGGAGAAGCTCGGGCTCACGTATCTCGTGATCGCGCACGACCTCGCGGTGGTGCGGCACATCTCGGACCGCATCGGCGTGATGTACCTCGGCTCGCTGGTCGAAGAGGCCGACGCCGACACGCTGTACGAGAACCCACTGCACCCGTACACGCGGGCGCTGCTCTCGGCGATCCCCGTGCCGGACCCGACGGTGGAGGACAGCCGGGAGCAGATCCTGCTCGCCGGTGACCTGCCTTCGCCGGCGCGGCCGCCGTCCGGTTGCCGGTTCCACACGCGGTGCCCGTGGAAGCAGCAGAGCCTGTGCGACACCGACCGCCCGCAGCTGCGGGAGATCGGCGCCGGTCACCGGGTCGCGTGCCACTACGCGGAGGACATCCGCGACGGGCGGATCAAACCGCACGCGGTCGAGGCGGAACTCGTCGGAGCCGGGGACCTGAACCCCGACGTCGGCGGACTGCCGGACGTCGGCTCGGCGGCGGAGATCCTCTAGCCCCGTATGCGCGTGAAGGGCCCCTTTCCCTCGGCTGAGCCGAGGGAAAGGG